>DASQKY010000028.1 GCA_035630295.1 Acidimicrobiales bacterium
GGCCAGGGGCGTCAGGAGGCAGCAGCGCGCGTCACGCTGGAGGTCGCGGGCCTTCACCGCGCCCGGCATGCTGCCCACGTAGAGCCGGTCGTCGATGATCGACAGCTCGAGGGGGCTGACTCGGGGCCACCCGTCGGACCGCACCGTCCCGAGGAGGCACAGGCCGGTGGCCGTGGTCCGCTCCTCGAAGAACCGAGCGATCTCCGGGGCGCCGGAGCGGAGGTCGTCGAGACTGGTCATGACAGCGAACCTACGGACCGATCCCTGACAGCCGGTGTCAGCGACGCGTCCTACGATGCCCCCATGCGCGCGAGCCGCCTGGTGCAGCTGCTGCTGCTCCTGCAGACCAACGGCAAGATGACCGCCGCTCGCCTGGCCGACGAGCTCGAGGTCTCGGTGCGCACGATCTACCGCGACATCGAGGCCCTCAGCGGCGCCGGCGTGCCGATCTACGCCGAGCCCGGTCCGGGCGGCGGCGTCCGCCTCGTCGACGGCTACCGCACCCGGCTCACCGGCCTCACCGCCGAGGAGGCGGAGGCGCTCGCGCTCTCCGGCCTGCCCGGCGCCGCGTCGGAGCTGGGGCTGGGCACGGTCCTGGCCGCCGCCCAGCTGAAGGTCGACGCCGCCTTGCCGCCGGAGCTGCGCAGCCGGGCCGTGCGCATGCGCGAGCGCTTCCACCTCGACGCTCCCGGGTGGTTCCGCCGCGACGAGCCGGTCCCGCACCTGGCCGCGCTGTCCCGCGCCGTGTGGGAGGAGCAGCGGGTCGAGATCCGCTACCAGAAGCGCGACGGAGAGGTGAGCCGGGTGCTCGACCCCCTCGGTCTCGTGCTGAAGGCCGGCGTCTGGTACCTCGTCGCGCTCTCGGGCCGCACCCGCTCGTACCGCACCTTCCGGGTCGGCCGGGTCAGGAGCGTGAAGCTCCTCGACCAGGTCTGCGAGCGCCCACCTGAGTTCGACCTGGCCAGGCACTGGGCCGAGGCGCAGGAGGGCTTCCTCGACTCGTGGGAGACCGTCCCGGTGCGGGTGCGGGTGCAGGAGAACCTGGCCTGGCTGGTGCGCCACGTCCAAGACCCCCGCAGCGCGGAGTCGCTCGCCACCGCGACCGAGCCCGATGCCGAGGGCTGGATCACCTTCACCCTCCAGTTCCAGAGCTACGAGGTGGCGGGCTACGACCTCATGCGCTTCGGGGGCGACCTGGAGGTGCTCGAGCCGGCCGAGGTCCGGCAGGCGGTGGCCGACCGGGCGGCGTCGACGGTGGCGCGCTACACCGACGTGCCGGCCTGATCCGTGGCCATCGCCGACACCATCGTCTGCGTCGACTGCGGCGGCGCCTGCCATCGCATGCCGATCGACCCCCCAGAGCTGGGCTGGGAGGTGGGCGACGTCGTGGCGTACCGCTGCCGGGACTGTGCCGACATGTGGTACCTCGAGGTCACCGAGCAGGACCTGGCCGAGATCGACGATGATGCTCCGGGCTGGTTCTGAGGAGGCGAGGGTGACGAGGATCGTGCTGGACCAGGTGAACCTGGTCGTCGACGACATGGGGGCCGCCGCCGCCTTCTACCGCGACCTGGGGCTGGAGATCGACGCCGGCGGCATGCCGGAGTGGGAGCCGCACCACGTCAGCGCCCGCAACGAGGGCACCGACGTCGACATCGACAGCGCGGCGTTCGCCTCGGTGTGGAACACGGGCAGCAAGGGCACCGGCATCGTCCTGGGCTTCCGGGTCGAGTCGCGTGCCGCGGTCGACGAGCTCTACGAGCACCTGATGGAGGCGGGGCACGAGGGCCAGCAGGAGCCCTACGACGCCTTCTGGGGCGCCCGCTACGCGATCGTCACCGACCCGAGCGGCAACGCCGTCGGCCTGATGAGCCCGGTCGACCCCGAGCGCCGCACGCCGGGACCGACGCCGCCGAGCTGAGCTGCTGCTGGCGGCGCCGCGCCGTGGGCTCGAACCGCGGCCGTCAGGCGGGCTGGGCGGCCCGGCGGACCGCGGGGCGGGGCTCTCGTGCGAAGGTGGCGAGCACGCCCGCGGTGCCGAGCACCAGCGCCGACGCTGGACCCCACGCCGCGCCGGCGGCGACGGCGAGGACGACGGCCTGCACGAGGACGATGGCGCGCTGGGCGGTGGGCAGGAGCTCCTCGAGCCGTCGGTGGAGGTCGAGCATCCGCTGGGGCGTGACCAGCGAGCGACCGAGCAGGACGGCCAGCCCCCTCACCACGCCGAAGCCGGTCACGATGACGAAGGCGGCGACCGGAGAGGCGGTCAGCGCCGCCAGCCCGATCATCAGGTAGACGGCCGCCGTCGTCACGTAGGTGGCCAGGCCGACCCCGATCTGCCAGCCGAAGCCGCCCCCGTAGACCCAGCTGCGGTACTGGTCGAGCCACGTCTCGTTCACCTGCCGGGTGTGCGACGGGAGGCGGAAGCCTCCGAGGTTGAGGTCGGATGCCAGGGTGATCGCGGCCAGCACCGCCGCGATCCCCACACGCGTCGTGCCCCCGAGGTCGAGGGCGGCGACGCCCGCCGCCAGCAGCGCGGCGCCGAAGGCCAAGGTGGCGCCACCCAGAACGGCGCCGGCGATGAACCAGGCGGCGGTCGAGCCGTAGCGGTGGTTGCGACCCCGCTCGCCGATCGGCGTGATCGTGGACAGCATCGACAGCCCGCACGGCGACCAGGTGGAGCGGGCCGCCGCGGCGACGGCCACGACCGAAGCGAGCACGACGAGCAGCGCGGTCATGGCCGCGATGCTACGCGCGTCCTTCGCGCAGGTGAGCACTTCGCCGACCTCCCATCCTCGCCTCGGACGGGTAGCAGCCCGACCACCGCGAGCTCACGCACCAGTTTCCCAGCCGGGCTGCGCGTTGGCCTCCCGCGACGACCACAGGTCGAAGCACTCGAGTGCCCGCTCGAACACCCACGCGTGATCCGGGATCAGGCTGCTGGAGCGCTCCAGCTCGCGCACCTCCTCGAGCGTCGCCCACCGGATCGCGGAACCCGCCATGTCGTCACCAGGCTCCACATCACCGCCGAGGTACGTCGCCACGAACGCCGTGCAGACCATGTGCTGCACCTCGTCGTCGTAGCGCCAGGTCCACGCGTGCACCGTGCCGAGAACATCCAAGGCGACGCTGGGCCCTGCCTCCTCGGCCACCTCGCGCCGCACGGCGGCGAGGAGCGTCTCGCCAGCCTCGACGCCGCCGTTGACGATCTCCCAGCCGGGCCGCAGGCGCTTTGCTGGAGAGCTGAGCAGGAGGAACCGCCGGGAGGATGGGTCGATGATGAAGACCAGCACCGCGGCCGCAAACCCGGCGAACCGCCGCCCGTTGGCAGCGACGAGCTCGGGTTGCGATGAGGTCATCGTCGGAACGTACGCCTCAGGGGTCACATCGGGGATCACTCGCGGGTGCATCACTCGGGCAGCTGTGTGCTGGTGTCTGCGACCCTCGGCCTGAACGTGCCCACCGTCCACAGGTTGCCCTCGGGATCGCGCACATCGAGCTGGTAGCTCCCCTCGGGGAACAGCGGCGTTCGAGACAGCTGCGGTTCCCGCACGACCTCGCCGTGTGCCGCGACCACGCGGCCGTGGATCCTCGCCACGTGGGCTTCGTCGTCGGCGACCAGGGAGATGGAGCACGGCCCAACCGCTGCCCACGGGTTGTCAGCTGGCGAACGCCCCGAGACGAAGATGGCACCGTTACCCCAGACGAGCTGCGCGAACGCGAGGTTGCCTGCCGCGTCGTGGAAGACGTCCGACACGCTGAAGCCCAGCACGTCAGTCAGCCAGGCCAGCGCGACCGAAGGCGAGTCGTAGGGGATGCTCGTTGTGATCGAAGGGCCATCCACTCGCCCATCCTGCCAGCAGGCCCCAGAGCGAAGTCCGGTTCGAGCTGACCGACGTGACTCAGGCATCGAAGGCCAGCGCCACCAGCCCGAGCGTGATGAGCACTCCGCCCGTGGCGGCCGCGTAGCCGGCGAACCGGCGCGGCACGACCTGCACCGGCATCCTCCGTGAGAGGCCATCGGCGTCACCCACGACGATCAGCGTTGCCACAGCGAGGAGCAGCACACCGATCACGAGGGCACCGCGAGCCACTCGACGATGATGCCGCGTGGCGCAGGAGGCTGGAGTCGACCATGGGGCCAATGTGGCTCAAGTGGGAAGAAAACCCTGGTCAAGAGCTATTTTTGACGTGTCGGCCACATCGAACTGGTGTACGCTTGACGGATGGCCGCCGCCCTCCGGGAATCGATCCAGACCCTGGTGATCGCCTCGGAGAGCGACGCGCTGGTCGACGTCGCCCAGCAGGCTTCGGTGCTGCGGGCCAAGCTCACCCTGGCCCTGGCCGAGCTCGACCACCGAGGCGACTGGAAGCTCGACGGCTCCGCGTCGATGACCGCCTGGGTCCGCAACCACTTCGGCTGGACCAACCAGGCTGCCTCCCACGCCCTGCGCCTCGGACGACGACTCCGCGCCCTGCCCGCCACCGCGGCGGCCTGGATCACCGGAGAGCTCACCGACGCGCAGGTCGAGGTCATCGCGGCCAACGTCACCGAGGCCCGGACCCGGCTCTGGGCCGACCACGAGACCGAGCTCGTCCCGCTGCTGCGCCCGCTCGACCTGCCCGCGACGGCCATCGCGCTGCAGACCTGGGCGGCGCGGGCCGACGCCGTCCTGGACGAACCCGAACCACCTGCCCCTCCCCCCGCCGAGGCGTCGATCGCGTCCACCCTCGACGGTCGCACGTACCTCAAGGGATCCTTCGACGCCGAAGGCGGCGAGACCCTCGCCACTGCGCTGCGCATCGCCCAGTCCGGCGACCATGAGATCCCGTTGTCACAGCGGCACGGCCACGCGCTCGTCGACATCTGCCGCCACTTCCTCGACCACCAGACCACCAAGGTCCGCGGGCGGCACCGGCCCCACCTCAACATCGTGATCACCAACGACGCACTACGGGCTGGTGAGCCAGGCCGGACCCTCGACGGTCGGCCGCTCCCGGGCCTGGTGGTCCGCCAGATGGCCTGCGACGCCACCGTGCACCGCGTGATCACCGACGGCGCATCGTCGATCCTCGACTACGGGCGCGGCACCCGCACCATCCCACCCGCCCTCTACACCTCGCTGGTGCTACGGGACCTTGGCTGCCGTTTCCCGGGCTGCGATCGCCCGGTGGACTGGTGCGAAGGACACCACATCCGACACTGGGAAGACGGCGGAGCAACCCGACTCGACAACCTCGTGCTGCTCTGCTCCCGCCACCACCACGTCATCCACCAACCCGACTGGCGCCTCGAGCTGCGGCCCGACGGCACGATCATCGTCACCGAACCCACCGGCCGCCGAAGACACCACGACCCACCCGGGTCCGCCGCGGTGGCATGAAGTCCACGCCTTTCGAGACCGGCGCTCCCCTGAGACGGATGTGAGCGGCACCCATACTCTGGAACGGTGCGACACGCGACGTCCGCGGGGCTCGACGAGCTCGAACCGCTCCTGCGTCGACTGCGTGACGTGCCGGCGCTCGTCGAGAAGAAGCGGGGAGTGTTCTACAGAGGTGGCAGAGCCTTCCTCCACTTCCACGAGGATCCGTCCGGGCTCCACGCCGACCTGCGGCTGGGATCCGAGTTCGAGCGACTGCGGGTGCAGACGAGGCAGGAGCAAGAAGCACTCGTCCGACGCATCATGGCCGGGTGACGGCGACCGACCGGCGCCGCAGTGGCTGGCCGCCTTGGTCGGTTCGGCGGGCTCACGCCTCCGTGGCGGCCGACAGGAACCCGAAGTCGTCGTCGTAGAGGTCGGCGACCCGGAAGTCCGCGTCGAGCGCACGAGGTCCGCGCCGGACGAGGATCCAGTTGTCGTTGAAGCTGACCTCGGCGATGGTGTCGTTGGGAAGGGTCACCGCGAGCATCAGCTCCACGGCCAGCCGGGACAACGGCACGCTGACCGGCCCCTTCGACCGCTCACGCTCCAGGTTCCGCCGCATCTCCTCGCGCGCCGCCGCGTCCGGCCCCTCGAGGGCGATCCGGATCGCGGTTGCGACGAAGTGGTCGGTGGACCAGTCCTCGATGAGGTAGATGCCTCCGGGGCGCACCCGAGGGAACAGCACCTCGAACGAGGTCACCGTCGGCCCGTAGAGGTGGGATGCGTCGTCGATGACGAGATCGATGGGCGTGCTCCCGATCTCCGCGTCGAGGATGGACGAGATGCGGGCTCGATCCGCCTGATCCACGCCGTAGTGCGGGATCAGGCGGTCGGTGAGACCCCGCTCCTCGATGAAGGCCGACAGCGCCGCGATCGGTTCGTTCGAGAGCTCGAACGCGAGGAGCTTCGACGGCGCCGCGAGCAGCGTCAGCAGCACCAGGCTGCCGCCCTGCGCGATCCCCAGCTCGATGATGGTCGGGTTCGAGAGGCCCTCGAGCAGCTCGCGGTAGCGGTCCACGTGGTTGGGTGACTTGCAGATCGCGAAGTGATCGGAGTTCGATCTCCCTCCCAGGCTGCTCAGGAACTGGACACCGTCGATCTCGAAGCGGGCGCCTCGGATCGACACTCGTTCGATGGCTTCAGGGTCGCGGAGCACGGCGGGAGCGTAGCGAGGCTCAGGACTTGAAGAGGAAGGCCTCGTCCTCGGGCTCGAGGAAGAGGCGCAGCTCGTCCTGGAGGTCCGGGTGGGCGGACAGGTCGCCGTCGTCGGCCACCAGGCGCTCGGCGGCGGCGCGGGCGTCGAGGACGGCCTCCTTGTCGCGGCGGAGCGAGGCCAGCTTGAGATCGCTGCGGCCCTTCTGGCGCTCGGCGAAGAGCGTGCCCTCCCCCCGGATCTCCAGGTCGACCTCGGCCAGCTCGAAGCCGTCGTCGCTGGCGACGAGAGCCTCGAGCCGGGCGTTGCCCTCGGCCCGCGCCTCGGCGTCGCCCTCGGCGCCCGCGGTGCCGGTGACGAGGTAGCAGTGCGACTGGTCGGCCCCGCGACCGACCCGGCCGCGCAGCTGGTGGAGCTGGGCGATGCCGAAGCGGTCGGCGTCGAGGACGACCATGACGGTGGCGTTGGGCACGTCCACCCCCACCTCGATCACCGTGGTGGCCACCAGCACGTCGAGGGCCCCCTGGCGGAAGCGCTCCATCACCGCCTCCTTCTCGGCGCTCGGCATGCGCCCGTGCAGCATGGCCACCCGCAGCCCCTCCAGGCCGCCGACCCCCGGGGCCGTCAGCTCGTCGAAGGTCTCCTGGGCCGAGCGGGCCTCCAGCTTCTCCGACCCCTCGATCAGGGGGCACACCACGTAGGCCTGGCGCCCGGCCGCCACCTCGACCCGCACCGCCTCCCACACCGCGTCCTCGGGGTCGGGGGCCGGCAGCGCCTCGCCGGTGTCGTCGTCCTCGTCGGCCGAGTCGGTGCGGACCCACACCGTGGTGATCGGGGTCCGGCCCGGGGGCATCTCGTCCAGCACCGAGACGTCGAGGTCGCCGTAGACGGTCATGGCCGCGGTGCGGGGGATGGGGGTGGCCGTCATGACCAGCACGTCGGGGCTGGCCGTGCCCGCCCCCCGCTCCCGGAGAGCGGCCCGCTGCTCCACGCCGAAGCGGTGCTGCTCGTCCACCACCACCACCCCCAGCGAGTGGAAGGTGACCCCCTCCTGGATGAGGGAGTGGGTGCCGATGGCGATGTCGACATCCCCGCGGGCCAACCCGGCCAGGATGCGCTTGCGCTCGGTGGGCGTGGCCCGGGCGGTGAGGAGCTCGACGGCCACCGGGCGTTGGCCCAGCAGCGTGGTGCCGCCGTCGTCCACCGTCAGCCCGGCCAGCAGGGCCCGGACCCCCAGGTGGTGCTGCTCGGCCAGCACCTCGGTGGGGGCCATCAGCGCTCCCTGGTGACCGCCCTGCACCCCGACCAGGAGGGCGGTCAGGGCCACCAGGGTCTTGCCCGCCCCCACGTCGCCCTGGAGCAGCCGGTGCATGGGGTGGGGGCCGGCCAGGTCGGCGGTGATCTCGTCGATGACCCGCCGCTGGGCCCCGGTCAGGGAGAACGGCAGCCGGCCGTGGAAGTCGGCCACCAGCCGCTCCCGGTCCTCCCCCCCACCGTCGGCCCGGCCCACGTGGTGGGCGATGCCCTCGGTGGTCCGCTCCAGGGTCCGCTTGCGCAGGATGAGGGCCAGCTGGATGCGCAGCAGCTCGTCGAACACCAGGCGCTTGCGGGCCACGGTCACATCCGCCCACCCCTCGGGCTGGTGGATGCCGTGGAAGGCCCGCGTCCGCTCGACCAGGTCGTGCTCGTCGCGCACCGCGTCGGGCAGCGGCTCGGCGAAGGTGCCGGCCCGCTCCAGCACCTCGCCCATCCACCGGCCCACGTCCTGGGAGGTGATGCGGACCTTGTCGGACTGGGGGTAGACGGGCACGAAACGGCCGGTCTGGTCCCCGATCAGGTCGACGACGGGGTTGGTCATCTGGAGCTGCCCCTGGAAGGTGTCGACCTTGCCGAACAGGACGCACGTCGTCCCCGGGGGGAGCTGGCGCTCCCGCCACCCCTGGTTGAAGAAGGTGACGGTCAGGTGGCCCGAGCCGTCGGTGACGGTGGCGGTCACCAGGGTGCGGGGCGGGCGGCCCCGGGTGCGGCGGGCCGAGATCCGTCGCACCTCGGCCACCACCAGGGCCTGGTCGCCGGGGCGCAGGTCGGCGACGCGGGCCTCGTTGGTGCGGTCGATCCACCGGCGGGGGTAGTGGGTGAGCAGGTCGAGGACCGTCTCCACCTCGAAGGCCTCGGCCAGGCCCTGGGCCGCCTTGGGACCCAGGCCCTTGAGCTCGGTCACCGGGACGTGGGCGAGCTGCGACAGCCGGCGGGCCATCTCCCGACCCTATGCCGTGCCCGGCCCGGGCCCGACGGGCGCCCCCGGCCGCCTCGGGCGCCGGCGGGCCGGCACTAGCCTCGGCCCGCCATGGCCGACGACCACGCCCCGCCCGCCCCCGACGGGGCCGCCGCCGTGCTCGACGAGCTGGCCGACCGGGCCGACGCCGGGCCCCCGACCGCCGGGCCCCGCTCCCCCGCGGCCCGGGCCGTCGACGACCTGGACACCATCCGCCAGCACCTCCACGCCGCCCACCTGCGGCGGGCGGCCGGCACCGAGGTCCCCGGCGACGCCCGGCTCCGGCAGGTCAAGCGGGCCGTCAACCTGGGCCTGCGCCCCGTCACCTCCCACCAGGTGCCGTTCAACGAGGACGTGGTGGCCGCGCTGGGGCGCCTGGTCGACGTGGTCGAGGAGCTGGTCGGGTCGGTGGCCCGCAGCGACGAGCGGGCCCACCAGGTGGTGGCCCGGGCCGCGGCGGGGATCGCCACCGTGGAGGTGGGCCAGGCCGACGTGGAGGACGAGCTGGCCCGCCTGGCCGACCTGGTCGACGAGCTGGCCGCCCGCACCACGGCGGCCGAGGAGGGCCTGGCCGCCCAGCGCCAGGCCGCCGGCGCGGCCCGGGTCCGGGAGGCCACCGCCCTGCGGGCGGCGCGCGCCGCCCTGTCCGCCACCGCCACCGATCCCGAGGGGGACGCCGGGCCCGGCCTGGGGGCCCTGGCTGCCGCGGCCGAGGACGTCGAGGCCGAGCTGACGGGGCGGCTGGCCCTGGCCGGCCGGGCCACCGCCGAGGAGCTGCGGGCCCAGGCCGAGGCCGTGGCCGACGTGGTCTCCGGCGGCGCCGCCGGGGCGCCGGTGCTGGACCTGGCCTCCGGTCGGGGCGAGTGGCTGGACGCCTGGGCGGCCCGGGGCCTGGCCGCCACCGGCGTCGAGGCCGACCCCGAGGCCGCCGCCGCCCTGTCGGCCCGGGGCCACACCGTGGCCACCGGCGACCCGCTGGCCCACCTGGCCTCGGTGGCCCCCGGCTCCTGCGGGGCGGTCACCGCCGCCCTCCTGGCCGACGTGGTCGACCTGGCCACCCTGGTGGCGCTGGTCGACGGCGCCCTCCTGGCCCTCCGCCCCGGTGGTGTCCTGGTGCTCTCGGCCGCCACCCCCGGCTCGGTGGCCGCCGGGTCCCGCCTGTGGGCCGACCCCCGGCGCCGGCTGGTGCACCCCGACCTCCTGGTGGCCCTGGCCTTCGAGCGGGGCGGGGCCGAGGCCGACGTCGTGGTCCCCGGCCCGGTCGAGGGCCCGGCGCCCGACACCTACGTGCTCGCGGCCCGCACCCCGGGCGCCCCGCCCGCCGGGTGAGCGCCCCGGCCCCAGCTCGGGAGGCCAGGCGGTGACGGGCCTGCGCCTGGCCCTGGTCAAGCCCCACTTCGGGGTGGCCGGCGGCTTCGAGAGCGTGGTCGACCGGGTGGAGGCCACCCTGCGGGCCGACGGCCACCAGGTGACCCGCCTGCCCCTCGACCTGACCCGGCTGGCCCTCCAGCCCTACGGGACGGTGGTGCCGCCCGAGATCCACGCCCTGGCCCCCGAGTACGTGCGCTACCTCTCCGCCGTCGAGGTGTGCGACCGGGTGGCGCTGCGGCGCATCGACGCCGTGGTCTCCACCCAGCCACCGTCCTTCGCCGTGCCCCACCCCCGGCACCTGAGCCTGTTCTTCCACCACCAGCGCGTCTTCTACGACCTGGAGGACGTGTACCTCGAGGCCGGCTTCGCCCCCGACCCCGACCTGCACCGCCACACCGCGGCCCGGGTCCGGGCCCTGGACCGGAGCCGGCTCGACCGGGTGCGATGGTTCGCGGCCGGCTCCGAGACGGTCCGCCGCCGGCTGGGCCACTTCAACGGCATCGACCGGGTGTCGCTGTTCCACGCCGGCATCGCCGTCGACGGGACCGGGGACGTGGCCCCCGGGGCCCGCCGGGACGGGCCGGTGCTGTGCGTGGGCCGCCTGGAGTTCCCCAAGCGGCCGGAGCTGTTCGTGGCCGCCCTGCGCCGCCTGCCCCACGTGCCCGCCACCGTGGTCGGCACCGGGGGCCGGGCGGCCTGGGTGCGGGCCGTCGACCACCGCCTGGCCCGCCTTGGCACCGACCTCGACGCGGTGGACGACCGGCGCCTGTGGTGCTGCCGGCCCCACGACGACGACCCCGCCCCCGAGGGCTGGCGGTCGAACGTGGAGCTGGTGGGCCGGGTCGACGACACCACCCTGGCCCGCCTGTACGCCACCAGCCCCTGCGTGGTGGCCCCGGCCTACGACGAGGACTACGGCCTGACCGCGGTGGAGGCCATGGCCCACGGCGCGCCGGTGGTGGTGTGCGAGGACGGCGGCGGCCTGGCCGACCTGGTGGAGCACGAGGTCGACGGGCTGGTGGTGGCCCCCACCGGGGCGGCCATCGCCGCCGCCGTCGAGCGGGTGCTGACCGACGCCGACCTGGCCGAGGCCCTGGCCGTGGGAGCCCGGGCCCGGGCCGCCCGCACCACGTGGGCCCGGGCCGACGACGAGATCCGGGCCGCCCTGGCCCTGACCATGGAGGAGGCGGAGGCCGGGTGAAGGTCGCCGTCGTCGCCCCCACGCCCGTCCCCTTCACCCGGGGCGGGGCCGAGCGAGCCTGGTCCGGGCTGCACGCCGCCCTGCTGGAGGCCGGCCACGACGCGGACGTGGTCAAGCTCCCGGTCCGGGAGCGGACCCTGGCCGATCTGGCCGCCGGCTACCGGGCCTTCGCGGCCCTGGACCTGAGCCACTTCGATGCCATCGTCACCTCGAAGTACCCGGCCTGGATCTGCCCTCACCCCCACCACGTGCTGTGGATGTTCCACCCCCTCCGGGGCCTGTACGACACCTACGACCGCTTCGGCCTGCCCCTCGTGCCCGGACCGGTCGAACCCGCCCTGGCCGCCCTGCTGGCCGCGGTGGCCGGACCCCCGGCCCGGGCCGCCCTCGATGAGGTGCTGGGCCGCGTCGACGAGGCGGTGGCCGCGGTGGGCCCCGACCACTTCGAGCTGGCCATCCCCAGCCCGGTGGCCCGCCTGGTGGTGCGGTGGCTCGACCGGGTGGCCCTCGACCCCACCGGGATCGCCCGCTACGTGGCCCTGTCGCGCACCATCGCCGGCCGGGCCGACTACCTGCCCCCCGGGGCCGTCGCCCGCGTGGCCCACGCCCCGTCCGACCTGGTGGCGCCCGACGCCGACGGCCCGCCGCCGGCGCCCCCCGGGGGTCGGGAGCCGGGCTCGTACCTGTTCACCGCCAGCCGCCTGGACGGGCCCAAGCGCCTGGACCTGCTGGTGCGGGCCATGGCCCAGGTCCCCCACGACATCCCGCTCCTCATCGGGGGGACCGGGCCCGAGGAGGGGCGGCTGCGGGACCTGGCCGCCGGGGACCCCCGCATCGAGCTGCTGGGGTTCGTGCCCGACGAGGACCTGCCCGGCCTCTACGCCGGAGCCCGGGCCGTGCCCTTCGTCCCCGACGACGAGGACTACGGCCTGATCGCGGTGGAGGCCATGGCCCTGGGCACGCCCGTGGTCACCTGCACCGACAGCGGGGGGCCCACCGAGCTGGTCCACGACGGCGTCGACGGGCTGGTGGCCGCGCCCGAGCCCGAGGCCCTGGCCGCCGCCCTCCGGCGGGTCGCCGGCGACCCCGACGGCGCCGCCGCCATGGGCGAGGCGGCCCGCCGCCGGGCCCGGCGCATCACCTGGCCGGCCGTGGTCCACACCCTCCTGGGTCGGCCCGGCGCCGCCTCGCCGGCCGGGCCGGCGCCGGCCGCCCTCGCCGGTGCCCCGGCGAGCGATCCCCGTCGGGCCCGGGCCCGCACCGCGGGGCGGCCCCGGGTGGTGGTCCTGACCACGTTCCGGGTGGCGGAGCGGGGCCACGGCGGCCAGCTCCGGGCCTTCCACCTCTACGGCGCCCTGGCCCGCCACGCCGAGGTGGAGATCGTCAGCCTGACCGCCGGCGGGCCGGCCGGGTCCCGGGAGATCGCCCCCGGGCTGGTGGAGACGGCGGTGCCCCGCACCCCGGCCCACGACCGGGCCGCGGATGAGCTGACCCTGGCCCTGGGCACGCCCATGACCGACCTGGTGGCGGGCACGGCCATCGAGGCCACCCCCGAGTACCTGCGCCGCCTGCGCGACGCGGCCCGGGGGGCGGACGTGGTGGTGCTGGCCGAGCCGTACCTGCTGCCGGCCCTGGCCGCCGCCGGTGTCGAGCTGCCCTTCGTCTACGACGCCTACAACGTGGAGGGCGAGCTCAAGGCCGACGTGCTGCCGGCCACCCCCGGCGGCGACGAGGCCCTGGCCCGCATCGTGGCCGTCGAGACCGAGGCCGCCACCCGGGCCGCGGCCATCACCGCCTGCAGCGCCGAGGACGCCGAGGCCCTGGCCGCCCTGGGGCAACGACCCCGGGCCGACACCGCGGTGGTGCCCAACGGCACCGATTGCGCCGCCCTCGTCCCCCCCACCCCCGAGGACCGGGCCCGGGACGGCGAGCGCTGGCGGGCCCGGGCCGCGGCCGTCGACCCCGGCTTCGCCGCCACCCGGGCCCTGGCCGTGTTCTTCGGGAGCTGGCACCCGCCCAACCTGGCCGCCGCCGAGCTGCTCCTGGAGGTGGCCGGCCAGGTCCCGGACGTGGCCTTCGTGCTGGGCGGGCGCCACGGCGACGCCTTCGCCGGCCGGGCCCTGCCCCCCAACCTGGCCTTCGCCGGGGTGGTCTCGGACCGGGCCAAGGCCGTGCTGCTGCGCTCGGCCCAGGTGGCCCTCAACCCCATGACCTTCGGGTCGGGCACCAACCTCAAGATCATCGAGTACCTGGCCGCCGGCGTGCCCGTGGTCTCGACCGACGTGGGGGCCCGGGGCCTGGAGGTGGTGGCCGGCCAGCACCTGCTGGTGGTCGGGGCCGACGACGTGGCGGCCGGGGTGCGGGCCGTGGTCGACGACCCGGGGGCCGCCGCCCGCCGGGCCGCCGCCGGCCGGGCCCTGGTCGAGGAGCGCTACGACTGGGCGCAGGTGGGCGATCGCCTGGCCGCGGTGGTGGCCCGGGTGGCCGGCGCCCCGGTCGTCTCGGGGCCGGGAGAGGCGGTCCGGTAGCCTCGACCGCCGGCCCGCCCCCTCCCGACGGGCCCTCCCCGCTCCCCGAGGACCCGCTCCGTTGGTCGACACCGCCCCTCCCCCCCACGCCGACGAGCCCCTGGCCGGGGGGCCGCGCCGCACCGGCGACGCGGCGCCGGCGGTGGAGATCTCCCGCCGACCCAACCCGATCCAACGGTTGCGGAACGTCTGGCGCTACCGGGAGCTGCTGGGCAACCTCACCCGCAAGGAGCTGAAGGTCAAGTACAAGAACAGCGTCCTGGGCTTCGTGTGGACGCTGCTCAACCCGACCATGTACCTGGTCGTGTTCTCGGTGGTGTTCCAGAAGGTGCTGAAGGTCCAGGTCCCGGACTACGCCATCTACTTCCTGTCCGGGCTGCTGGTGTGGAACTTCTTCTCCGCCGCCCTGAACGGCGGCACCACCTCCATCACCGCCAACGCCCAGCTGGTCCAGAAGGTCTGGTTCCCCCGGGAGATCCTGCCCCTGGCCGCCATCGGCGCCGCCGTGGTCCACTTCCTGCTGCAGACCGTCGTGCTGCTCGGAGCGCTGTTGGTGTTCCGCCGGGTCCCGTCGTGGGACCACATGATCGCCGTGCCGGTGGCCTTCCTGGTGCTGCTGGTGCTGGCCTCGGCCCTGGCCGTGGCCCTGGCCGCCGTCAACGTCTACCTGCGCGACACCCAGCACCTGCTGGAGCTGGGCCTGTTGGCCTGGTTCTGGTTGTCGGCCATCGTCTACCCCTACCGGCTGGTGGCCGAGACCCTGGGCCCGTCCCGGGAGTGGCTGGCGTCGCTGAACCCCATCATCCCCATCGTGGTCACCTTCCAGAAGGTGCTCTACAACCCGGCCGAGGCCCCGTTCGGCTGGTACACCAACCCCCGGCCCGACGGCACCGCCACCGCCTTCGACCCCACCGGCGCCATCCCCGACCAGACGCCGCCGGCCCTGGTCCACCACCCCCTCGAGTGGTACCTGACCCGCCTGGGCCTGGTGGGCATCGTGGCCGTGGCCCTGCTGTTCGGGGCGCTGTGGCTCTTCGGGCGGCTCGAGGACAACCTGGCCGAGGAGATCTGAGCGTGACCGACGCCATCACCGTCGACCGGGTGACCAAGCAGTTCAAGATCGCCCGGGACAAGCCCAAGTCGGCCAAGGAGCGGGTGATCCGGGCCGGGCGCATCGAGTACGACGAGTTCCACGCCCTGCGCGACGTCAGCTTCGACGTGGCCCAGGGGGAGACGGTGGCCATCCTAGGCCACAACGGCAGCGGCAAGTCCACCCTGCTCAAGTGCGTGGCCGGCACCCTGCGCCCCACCTCCGGCTCCATCACCACCCGGGGCCGCATGGCGGCCATGCTGGAGCTGGGCGCCGGGTTCCACCCCGACCTGACCGGCCGCGAGAACATCTACCTGAACGGCTCGATCCTGGGCTTCTCCAAGGCCCAGATCGCCGAGATCTTCGACGACATCGTGGCCTTCGCCGAGCTGGAGGGGTTCATCGACCTCCAGGTCAAGCACTACTCGACCGGCATGTACGCCCGGCTGGGCTTCGCAGTGGCCATCAACGTGGAGCCCGACGTCCTGCTCATCGACGAGGTCCTCTCGGTGGGCGACGAGGCCTTCCAGCGCAAGTGCATCGACCGGGTGCGGCGCCTCCAGCGCGAGGGCCGCACCCTGCTGCTGGTCACCCACGTCACCGACCTGGTGCGCCAGATCGCCGATCGGGCGGTGGTGCTCGACCACGGGGTCCAGGTGGCCGACGGCCCGCCCGGCGAGGCCATCCGCACCTTCCGCGACACCCTGGCCGCCCGGGGCGTGGCCATCCCCGAGCTGGCCGCCGAGGACGCCGACCACGTGCCCCCCGTCGCCATCGACCCGGCCACCGGCGAGGTCCCCGTGGTGGTCCCCGAGCCCGAGCTGGTGCCCGTGCCGGGGGCGACGGTGGCCATCACCGGCATCACCTTCGAGTACCCCGAGGGCCAGGACGCGCTCCGCCCCGGCCAGCCCATGACGATGTGCGTCGGCTACTCGGCCACCGGGCTGATCCGGGACGTGGCCTTCGCGGTGGAGATCTTCGACGAGGCCGGCAACCGGCTCATGGGCACCACCACCGACGTGCTGGAGCAGCCCCTCCACGCCGTGGACGTGGAGGGCAGCGTGAACTTCGTCTTCGACCAGGTGCCCCTGCTCGACGGGCGGTTCCTGGTGACGGCGAAGATCCACACCCACGACGGCGGCACCGTCTACGACGAGCGCGAGTTCGAGGACAGCTTCGCGGTGATGAACCCCACCCGGGCTCTGGGCACCGTCCACTTCCCCATCAAGATCGAGCACATCTACAACTTCTAGGGGTGGCGGCCGAGCGGGCCGACACCTGACAGGAGTAGGGTCGGACCGTGGTTGCGCGCGCGGAGACGGCCATCGGCGGCTGGCCCATCGGGGGCTCGATGCGACGAGACGACCCCGGTGGCCCATGAGCGCGGGGCCGGCCGGCCGGCGTCGCAAGCCTCCGCCGCGCTCGGCTGACCTCCGGGCCGCCCGCCTGGTCGACCTGCTGCTGCGGCTGCACCGGGGCGGGACGGCCACCGCCCCCGAGCTGGCCGAGGACATGAAGGTGGCGGTCCGCACCATCTACCGGGACCTGTCCGACCTGCAGGTGGCCGGGTTCCCCATCTGGACCGGGACCGGCCCCGGGGCGGGGGCCCGCCTGGTCGACGGGTGGCTGTCGCGCATGGAGGGCCTCACCCCGGACGAGGCCACCGCGGTGATGCTGCGGGCCACCCCGGTCACAGCCGGGCAGCTGGGGCTGGCCACCGCCGCGGTCAGCGCCCGCTCCCGGGGCAAGGGCGCGCCCCCCGACGTGAAGGAGCGGGCCGAGGCCCTGGCCGAGCGGTGCCTGCTCGACGCCCCGGGGTGGTTCCAGCGCCCCGACGACGTGCCCCACCTGGCCGCCCTGTCGTGCGCGGTGTGGGACGGGTACCGCGTCGAGGTCGGCTACGGGCGGGGCGACAGCGAGGTCACCCATCTCGTCGATCCCCTGGGCCTGGTCCTCCGCTCCGGCCGTTGGTACGCGGTGGCCGCCGTGGACGGCGTGCCCCGCAGCTACCGGGTCAACCGCATCACCCGGGTGGCGCCCGGTGACGTGCCGGTGCGCCGACCCGACGGGTTCGTCCTCTCGGAGTGGTGGACCGACTCGCCGGCCCAGCTCGACGGGGCGGTGTCACCGCCCGGCCTGACCCTGCGCCTCTCGACCCGGGCCCTGGGCCGCCTGCACGAGGTGGTCGAACCGGTCATGGCCCAGCACGCCATCGACGGGGCGTCGCCGCCCGACGACGAGGGCTGGTTCACGGTGACCCTGGCCTCCGACGGCACAGAGGTCGCCCCGGAGCGCCTCTTGGCCCTGGGCGATGGCGTCGAGGTCGTGGCCCCGCCGGCGCTGCGGGCCACGGTGGCCACCCTGGCCCAGGCCCTCCTCGCCCGCCACACCTGACCCGGTGTCCACCGCCCGGTCGCCCCGGGGCGCCCACCGCTAACCTCTCGTCGCTTGCGCTCTGTGCGTGACGGGAAGGAACACATGGGTCGTGGTCATGGGCGTGGGACGAAGGTGCGCAGCGCGCTCGTGCTGGCGCTGGTGGCGACGGGGCTGACCTTCGCCGTGGGTGGGTCGCCGGCGGCGGCGGCGTCGATCACGGTCAACACCGCGGCCGACATCGCGCCCAACGGGTCGGGCGTCTTCCCCAACGACAACCTGTGCTCGCTGCGCGCTGCCATCCAGGCCGCCCAGAGCGGGTCGAACGCACACGACGTCAACTGCTCCACCGGCTCGCCGGTGCCGAACACCCTCGACGTCATCCAGATCGACGCCACCCTGACCGGCCAGACGATGACGCTCACCTACGCCATCAGCGGCGTCGTCCAGCCGCTCCCGATCATCGACGGCCTCACCAACCCGCTGTCGATCGTCGGCCCCACCACCAACGCGGCCCACTTCGTCATCAGCGGCGGCGACGCGGTGC
Source organism: Acidimicrobiales bacterium (assembly GCA_035630295.1). Classification (NCBI taxonomy): domain Bacteria; kingdom Bacillati; phylum Actinomycetota; class Acidimicrobiia; order Acidimicrobiales; species Acidimicrobiales bacterium. The sequence continues at coordinate 17,962 of DASQKY010000028.1, forward strand.
GGCCCTTCCTGGTCGGCTTCCTCAACGTCTCACCGGGCGTGCTCACCCTGGCCAACCTGACCGTGGCCGACGGCAACGCCGCCAACGGCCTGGCCGCGGCGCCGGCCGTCAACGGCGACGGCGGCGCCATGTACGCCGGTCACGGGTCGCAACTGACCTTCGACAACGTCGTCTTCCGCGACAACTCGGCCAGCGCCCGGGGCGGCGCCGTCTACGCCATCTCACCGACGATCACCAACGACGGCGGCGCCTACCGGCAGAACAGCGCCAACCAGGGCGGGGCCATCTTCCTCGAGGAGGGTCCGTCGACGTTCAACGGTTACGCCATGCTCCTCCAGGGCAACTCGGCCACCGACCGGGGTGGCGCCATCGCCTCCAACCCCGGGGCCTCCAACCCCTTCATCCACATCGAGCGCAGCCTGATCCGCGACAACACGTCGCCCAACGGCGGCGTGATGTACATCCAGCCGGTCGGCGCGCCGAGCGAAGTGACCTTCGAGCTGGAGGACAGCACGATCACGGGCAACTCGTCGGTCTTCCTCAGCACCGCCACCACCCAGAAGTACAACTTCGAGCGCTCGACGTTCGTCAACACCGGGGTGATCTTCGACGGGACCGGCGGCGGGACCGTCTCCAACTCGATCATCAAGGACAGCAGCTGCGCCACCAACGTCGACGTCTCGAACTACGTCGGCACCCGGAACCTCATCTCGGCCGGGCCCTGCGCCCTCAGCGGCATGGGCAGCCTGGGCGCCGTGACCAACCTGTCACCCACGCTGGCCCAGAACGGCGGTCCCGAGGTCCAGCAGACCTTCGCCCTGTTGGTCGGCTCGAACGCCATCGACAACGGGAGCTCGACCTACTGCGGCACCATCGACGCCCGTTCGGTCACCCGCGGCCTCGACGGCGACGGCACGCCCAACAGCCCGCAGACCGGCGACTGCGACATCGGCGCCTACGAGTACGCCGAGTTCGTCGTCAACTTCGTGACCGGCACCAGCTCGGTCAACGAGAACGCCGGCACCGTCAACGTCCAGGTGAGGTTGAGGATCCTCAACCCGTCGGTCCCGACGCTGACCAGCGCCCTGATCATCCCGGTCACCAGCCACCCGACCTCCACCGCGACCAGGGGGGCGGGGCACGACTTCACCGCCCCCACCAGCGTCACCTTCCCGGCCGGCTCCGCCGACGGCGCCATCGCCAACTACACGGTGACGGTCCTGCAGGACGACGTGGCCGAGCTGTTCGGCGAGCTGGCCCTGCTCGACCTGGGCCTGGCGCCGGGCGCGGTGGTGGCCGAGCCCAAGCGCCACACCCTGTCCATCCAGGACGACGACCAGGCCGGCGTCATCGTCGACGACGGCGGCAACGGCACCACCATCGCCGAGGCCACGCCGGCCGTCGGCGACACCTTCGTCGTCCGGCTCCAGTCCCGACCCGACCGCGAGCTGCTGAACCCGGCCGCCCCCGGCGACCCGGCGTCCTACGGCCCGCCCGCCAACGTCGAGATGACCATCCGGCCCGACCGGGACTGCACCGTCACCTCGGGCGGCCTCACCGCCACCCCGACCAACCCCATCGTGGTGACCATCGCCAACGCCGACTGGCAGATCGGACGCACCCTCACCGTCAACGCCGTCGACGATCCGTGGGACGAGGATCTGAGGGTCGAGACGGCGCCCCACGTCTGCGAGGTCCGCTTCACCTTCGACAGCGCCGATCCCATCTACGACGTCACCCAGGACGCCTACGAGGTCGACGTGCTCGACAACGACGTGGCCGGCGTCAACGTCGACGTCGTCAGCGGCGGACCGGACCCGCTGGCCGAGGGCAGCACCGACGCCCGCACCTACAGCGTGAGCCTCGACACCCCGCCCGATCCGGGCAAGCCGCTGCCCAACCCGGCCCGGGGCCCGACCACCATCACCTTCGACCCCATCGCCGGGTGCACGGTGGGGGCCGGTGACGGGGTGCCCAAGACCTTGTCGTTCACCGGGGCCACCTTCTCCACCATCCAGCAGGTCTCGCTCCAGCCCGTCCAGAACCTGGTGGTCGAGCTGGCCCGCACCTGCACCGCCACCACCTCGATCGACAGCCCCGACCCCGTGTACGACGACCTCGGGAACGCCCCGGCGTTCGCCGGCACGCCGCCCGGGCTGACCGCCTCCGTGCAGGACTACGACCCGCCGACCATCACCGACGACCCGCCCTTCGTCATCGTCACCACCGACGCCGGGAACGGCGCCGAGGTCGACGAGGGCAGCCCGGCCACCCCCGACACCATCTCGGTGGTGCTGGAGCGGGCGCCGCTGGGCGCCAACGTCACGGTCACCCTCTCGGCCGCCTCCGACCCCGTCATCGCCGGGCCGCAGCTGACCGTGAACCGGTCCAGCACCCCGCCCGGGGCCACGGCGAGCCTCGTCTTCACGCCGTTGAACTGGAACGTGCCCCAGCAGGTCGAGGTCCGTGCCGTCGACGACGACTACGACGAGGCCGACCCCCACGACTGGACCCTCTCCACCGAGATCTCCTCCGCCGCCCCCGGGTTCTCGAGCACGGCGCTGCGCCGCATCGTCCTGGACGGCGTCGAGGTGTCGGGTACCGCGTCGGTCCCCGTCGAGATCGCCGACGGCGACACCTCCGAGGTCGTGGCCCTGGCCACCGGCGGCGGCACCGCGGTGGCCGAGGCCGGCGCCACCGACACCGTCACCGTCCAGCTCGCCACCCACCCGTACGCGGACGTGACCGTCACGGTCACCGCCGACGCCCAGTGCACCGTGGACGGCGGGGCCACCAAGGTGGTCGAGCTCGCCGCCGCCGACTGGGACACGCCCGTCTCGGTGGCGGTGGCCGCCCTCGACGACATGCTGGTGGAGGACAGCCCCCACCCCTGCGGGCTGACCTTCGCAGCGGCCAGCACCGACGGGCTCTACCAGGGCCTCACCGACGACCTCGACGTCGACGTCACCGACGACGAGGTGGCCGAGGTGCGCGTCAGCACCAACGGCGGCGTCACCGTCACCGAGGGCGGGACGACCGACACGGTGGACGTGGTGCTCTCGAGCGAACCCCAGGGGGACGTGACCGTCACCTTCGCCCACGCCGGCCAGACCACCTCACCGGCCTCGATCACCTTCACGTCGTCGAACTGGGACACCCCCCAGGCGGTCACCATCACCGCCGTCGACGACGACCTCGACGAGCCCGACGCCAACACCTCGGTGTCGCTGGGGATCACCACCACGGCCCCCGGCTACGCCACCCGGGGCACGGTGGTCGTCGACGGTGTCCCCGGCTCGACCGTCGCCGCCATGGTCATCGACGACGACGTCCCCGGCGTCACGGTGACGCCGACGGCCCTCGACCTGGAGGAGGGCGGCGCAGCCGACACCTACACCGTCGTCCTCGACAGCGAGCCCACCGCCACCGTCACGGTGGGGGTGTCCGCCACCGGCCTGTGCTCGGCCGGTCCGGCCAGCCTCACCTTCACCGCCGCCGACTGGGACACCCCGCAGACGGTGACGGTCACGCCCGGCGAGGACGACGTGGACCAGGAGCTCACGTGCGTGGTCGGCCACAGCGTGACCTCCATCGACCCCGGCTACACCGGGCTGGTCCCGGCCAGCGCCAGTGGGGCGGTCGACGACGACGACACCGCCGGCATCCAGGCGTCGCCCGCCGCCCTCGAGCTGGTCGAGTCGGGCGACCCGGACACCTACACCATCGTCCTGGGGTCCGAGCCCACCGCCTCGGTCGGCGTCGCCCTCGCCGCCACCGGCCTGTGCTCGGTCGCCCCTGCCAGCCTCACCTTCACCGCCGCCGACTGGGACACGCCCCAGACGGTGACGGTCACGCCCGGCGACGACGACATCGTCCACGCCCAGCAGTGCACCGTCGGCCACACCGTCACCAGCGCCGATGCCAGCTACGCGGCCCTCACCCTGGCCGACGCCTCCGGCGCCGTGGCCGATGACGACGACGCCGGTGTGAGCATCGTGACCGGCGGGCCCCTCACCCTCCACGAGGCGACCCCCGGCACCACCGCCAGCTACACCGTCGTGCTCGACACCGAGCCGGTGGCCGACGTGGTCGTCGCCCTGGCCACCGCCGACGGGCAGGCCACGGCGACCCCGACGCCGCTGACCTTCACCGCCGCCGACTGGGACACGCCGCAGACCGTGACCGTGACCGTCGTGGACGACACGCTGGTCGAGGGCAGCGGCCACGAGGGCGTCATCACCCACACGGTGACCAGCACCGACCCGGCCTACGACGCCCTGGTGCCGTCGGTCGACGAGGTCGTCGTCACCATCGGCGACGACGAGACCACCACCACGGTCACCGCCTCCTCGCCGGCCAACGACCAGACCCCGGTCGTGGCCACCGCCACGGTGGCGGGCGGCGACGACCCCCGCACCGGCACGGTCCAGTTCGCCGTCGACGGTACGCCGGTCGGCGCCCCGGTGGCCGTGACCGACGACGGGGCCCAGCTCGACCTCGGCGTCCTCGCCCCGGGCGCCCGGACCATCACCGCCACCTACGGCGGCGACGCCCTCCACGACTCCTCGACCGGCCAGGTCGAGGTCACCGTCGCCGTCGTGCCCGAGTCCGTCGACGACGCCGTCACCCTCGACGAGGACGGCGGCGAGAGCGTCATCGACGTCCTGGCCAACGACGTGGGCGTGACCGGGGTCGAGCCCGACTCGTGGACCCAGGGCCAGCACGGCGCCGTGACGTGCGACCTGGGCGAGTGCTCCTACACGCCGGAGCCCGACTTCAACGGCACCGACACCTTCACCTACCAGGCGACCAACGGCGCCGAGGTGGCCGACCCGGCCGCCACCGTGACCGTCACGGTCACCACCGTGAACGACAGCCCCGAGCCCGGGACGATCGCCCTCACCGTGACCGAGGGCGAGCCGGTCACGTTCGACCTCCTGGCCGGGGCCAGCGACCCCGACGGCGATCCCCTCACCGTGGCCAGCTACCAGCAGCCTGCCCACGGCACCGTCACGTGCACCGAAGCGGGATCGTGCACCTACACGCCGACGCCCGGCTACGTCGGGGCCGACTCGTTCACCTACGTCCTCTCCGACGGCGCCGAGGCCACGTCCGGCTCCGACGTGCGAGCCAGCCGGCGCGAGGCCGCCGGCGCCGAGGCGACGCCCGGCTCCGACGTGCGGGCCAGCCGCGAGGCCGCCCAGACCGAGGCCACCGCCACCATCCAGGTCACCGCCGGGACGGACCCCGACGACCCCGACGGACCCGGCCCCGGCGGCCCTCGCTCCGACTCGGTCAGGCCCGGCTCGGACTACCGCTCCACCGGGCCTGGCTCGGGCTACGGCTCGCTCTCCAACACCGGCGCCCCCCTCATGGTGCTCCTCGCCGGTGCCCTCGCCCTCCTCCTCGCCGGCGCCCTCGCCCTCCTCACCAGCCGCCCCCGCCGCCGCCCCACCCGATAGCCCTTCCGGCCCAGCTTCCAAAGGGCCCGGACCGGTGCTGGCGCATCGGCCGAAGAGGTGACCCACGTAGGGTGCGGGGATGGGGCGGGCGGGGATGTGGAGGCGGGTGCTGGTGGTGGCGGTGCTGGTCGGGGCGTGCTCGGGTGGGGAGGCGGGGACCGCAGAACGACCAGGGCGAACCGCGGGGCCAGGTGAGCGGGCCGGTGACGAGGGACCCTTCGATGCCTACGGCGGGTCGACGGCGGTGGACCTGGAGGCCACCGGCTGGTTCCGCACCGAGGAGGTCGGCGGGCGCTGGTGGCTGGTCACCCCGGACGGGCACCCGTTCTGGTCGGCCGGGGTGAACGGCGTGCGCCCCACCGGCACCACCGACCGGGACGGGGGAACCCCGTACGCCGAGGCGGTGGCCGCGGCCTACGGCAGCGACGAGGCCTGGGCCGACGCCCAGGTGGCCCGGTTCCAGGACTGGGGCGTCACCACCCTGGGCGGGTGGGGCGAGGAGGCCCTGCCCCTGTTCGCCGAACGGGTCCCCTCCACCTACGTCCTCGACCTGGCCCGCGACGTCGACGACGAGGGCCGCTTCGCCTGGGCCGACCTGTGGGACGAGGGCTGGGCCGACGGCGCCCGGGCCGAGATCGCCCGGGTCACCGCGGCGCACCGGGACGACCCGTGGCTGGTGGGCTGGTTCACCGACAACGAGATGCCGTGGGGCATGGGCATCTCCGGAGAGGGGCTGGTCACCATGTTCGACCTGGACCTGGCCCGGCCGCCGGGGTCACCGGGCAAGGAGGCCCTGCTGGCCTTCCTGCGCCACCGCTACGGCGACGACCTGAGCCGCCTGGCCGCCGACTTCCCGGCCCTGAACGCCACCACCTGGGACGAGCTGGCCACCCCCCGGGACCCGGTGCTGCTGGCCACCACCCAGGGCGGCAAGGACACCCAGGTGGCCTACGCCACGGCGGTGGCCGAGCGGTACTTCTCGGTGGTGGGCCCGGCCCTGGCCGAGGCCGACCCCCACCACCTGGACCTGGGCGTGCGGTTCGTGGCCGTGGCCACCCCCCGCCCGGTGCTGGAGGTGGCGGCCCGGTCGGTGGACGTGGTGTCGGTGAACTTCTACGAGATGACCCCGTCCTTCGACCAGGCGGTCATCGACCTGTCGGACGGCATCCCCCTGGCCGGCACCCGGGACACGCTGGCCGGCTTCGGGGCCGCCGGGAAGCCGGTGCTGGTCAGCGAGTTCGGCTACCGGGCCGCCGATGCCGGCCTGCCCAACACCAGCCCGGCCATCTTCACCACCCTGCCCACCCAGGCGGAGCGGGCCCGGGCCCTCCGCAACTACGGCCGGTGCCTGCTCGACACGAGCTACGTGGTGGGCGCCCACTGGTTCCTCCACGCCGACCAGCCGGCCATCGGCCGGGCCGACGGCGAGGACCAGAACCTGGGCCTGGTCGACATCGAGGACCGCCCCTACGAGGAGGTCACCACCGTGCTGGCCGGCCTCCACGACGAGGCCTACGCCCGCCTCTCCCCCACCGCCGACCCGCTGCCCTGCACCCCGGTGGGCACCCAGGCCACCCCGGGCTGAGCGGCCGTCAGTTGAAGCCCTGGTTGTCCTGCTTGAGGGCGGTGTCGACGCTGAGCGCCGAGGCGACGACCAGTGACCGGAGGGGCTCCTCCAGGGGACGGTGGATGCTCACCACGTAGTTGTCGGCGGTGGTGAACATGGCCTTGGCGAAGCCCTCCCACGTCTTGGTGATGCGGGCCACCTCCTGGCCGGCGGCGTCCCGGATGGAGAAGTTCCAGGCCCGCCAGTTCTCGGCGTTGATGGACCCCACGGGATGGCCTCCGACGGTGAGCCCGAAGCGGATCTTGCCGAACACGTTCTCCTGCACGATCTCGCCGATGGGCTGGCCGTCGCCCCGCTCCACCTGGAAGCGGGACTTGAAGACCTTGCCGGGCCGGGTCAGGCGCAGGACGGGCTGCCCGGCGGCGTCGACTATCTCCAGCCGGTGGGTCAGGAACTGGTCGAAGGAGGTCATGACCCGCAGCACCTTGCGGGCCGCCGTCTGGCCGACCTGGCGCACCGCCCCGAGCTGGCGACCGTGCTGGTCGTAGACGGCGTACTCGTTGGTGACCTCGATCAGCTTGGCCTTCTGGTTCACCACCAGGACCGGCTCGGTGAACAGCGTGCCGCCTCCCGCCGGGGCACCGGCCACCGCACCCGGCTGGGGACCCCGGGACCCGGGGGCCCCGGCGTAGGGATCGTGGACGGCTCGGGCCACCTGCTGCTGCACCTGCTGGGGCGTGGCCACCCCGGTGGCGTAGGCCCAGTCGTCGCTCGACTCGGTGAAGGTCGCGCCGCCGGTGGAGACGTGAGGGGTCCACTGCCCGCCGTCGTACCACCGGTGCTGTTGGCGTCCGTACGGGTCGGGGTACCAGCCCGGTGGGGCGCCACCCGAGGTGCTCACACCACCGCCACGCACGTCAGGCGGCCACCGTCGAGGACGACGCGGCCGTCGTCGCCGGTGGTCTGGAAGCAGGCCTCGCCGGGTCCGGTGTCCCACATGCGGACGGTGAGCCGCTCGCCGGGCAGGACGGGGGACGAGAAGCGGCCCTCCATGGCCCGCATCCGGGCGGGGTCGCCCTCGCACAGGCGGTGCAGCAGGGCCCGGCCGGTGAAGCCGTAGGTGCACAAGCCGTGGAGGATGGGCCGGTCGAAGCCGCCCAGGGCCGCGAACGACGGGTCCGAGTGCAACGGGTTGCGGTCGCCCGACAGCCGGTACAGCAGGGCCTGGTCGGAGCGGGTGACGTAGGCGTGCTCGTGGTCGGGGGCCCGGTCCGGCGGCGGGTTCTTGGGCCCCGACGGGCCCCGGTCGCCCCCGAAGCCGCCCTCGCCCCGGATGAAGGCCGACATGGTGTTCACGAACAGCACCTGGCCGGTGGCCGTGTCGGTGGAGGTGGAGCGCACCTCGACCAGGGCGCCCTTGCCCTTGTCGTAGATGGCGGTGATCTCCCCCACCGTCTCCACCTCGCCCTCCACCGGGATGGGCCCGTGGAGCTCGATGGCCTGCTCGCCGTGGACCAGCATGGCCGGGTTGAACGAGCCGATGGAGGCGAAGGCCCCCCCGCCCCCGACGCCCAGGACCACGGCCATGGTGGGCAGCACCTGCTGGGTCACGCCGTTGGTGTTCTCGGTGGTGAAGGCCAGCTCGTCCTGGGGGTCGACGGCGCCGGCCCCCACACCCAGGGCGTAGAGGATGGCGTCGGAGCTGGTCCAGGCGTGGCGGACCGGCTGGCTGCGGGAACCGACGGCGGTGGGGTCGATGGGCACGGGCGCTCCCTACTTCTCGTCGTAGCCGAACATGTTGGCGTTGGGCCGGGCGTCGGCCACCAGCTGCAGGGCGATCTCGCCCACCAGCTCCGGGTCCTCGACCGGCTCGGCGGTGGGGCCCCGATGCCAGCCCTCCGACACCGACAGGGCCTGGCCGGAGACGTCGAAGACCCGGCCCGTCACCGGACGGCTGGCCGGTGAGGCCAACCAGGTGACGATGGGGGCGATCCACTTGGGGGCCATCTTCTCCTTGGTGGCCTCGTCGGCCTGGCCCATGCCCAGGTTCTCGGTCATGCGGGTCAACGCCGCCGGGGCGATGGCGTTGACGGTCACGCCGTAGCGGGCCAGCTCCTTGGCCGCGATGACGGTGAAGGCGGCGATGCCGGCCTTGGCCGCCCCGTAGTTGGTCTGGCCCACGTTGCCGTAGATGCCCGACGGCGAGGACGTGTTGATGATGCGGGCGTCGACCTCGTCGCCGGCCTTGGACCGCTCCCGCCAGTGGGCGGCGGCGTGGCGGGCCGGGGCGAAGGTGCCCTTCAGGTGGACCCCGATGACGGCGTCCCACTCGGCCTCGGTCATGTTGGCCAGCATCCGGTCCCGGAGGATGCCGGCGTTGTTGACCAGCACGTGCAGGTCGCCGAAGACCTCGACGGCCTGGCCGACCATGGCCTCGGCCCCGGCCCAGCTGGACACGTCGTCGCCGTTAACCACCGCCTCGCCCCCGGCGGCCACGATCTCGTCCACCACGTCCTGGGCCGGCCCGGTGGAGCGGCCCGAGCCGTCGACCTCGCCGCCGATGTCGTTGACCACCACCTTGGCCCCCTGGGCGGCCAGCATCAGGGCGTGCTCCCGGCCGATGCCCCGGCCGGCGCCGGTGACGATGCACACCCGTCCCTCGCAGATCCCGGTCATGTGGCGCTCCTCGCTCGGTGGCGGCTGGGCCGGCGGATCCGGGCCGCCGGGCGCGGACATGATGGCAGCCCTCCCCGGTCCCCGCGATGACAACGGCGGCGGGTGGCGCACGTGCCATCGTGGGGGGGTGCGCCGCCCCCGCCTCGGCATCCTCCTCGGCACCGGCATCCCGGTGGCCGTCGTCCTCGTCCTCCTGGCCGCCTGGGCCTTCGACACCAGCGCGGCCGCCGACGGCACCTACCGGAACGTGGAGCTGGCCGGACGGGACGTGGGGCGCCTGTCGGAGGACGAGCTGGACGAGGCCGTGGCCGAGGTGGCCGTCGACTTCGCCTCCACCCCGGTCCGCATCGCCACCGGGGGCGATCCCCTCTCGGCCACCGCTTCCGAGCTGGGCCTGGAGGTCGACCGACCGGCCACCGTGGACGCGGTGCTGGCCGAGGGCCGCGAGGGGTCGGTGGCCCTGCGCCCGCTGGCCTGGAGCCGGTCCTTCGTGGCCCCCTACGAGGTGGCGGTCCGCTACCAGGTCCGCACCGACCGCCTGGCCCTGGCCCTGGCCGAGCGGGAGGGCGACGGGTCGCGCCAGCCGATGGAGCCCACCATCCTGGCCTCGCCCGAGGCCGTCCGCATCCAGGCCGGCGCCGCCGGCCAGGCCCTCGACCCCACCGAGGTGGGCGAGGCCCTCCTGGAGGCGGCCGACGCCGGCGAGTCGCCCATCACCGTCACCGTGGAGCCGGTGCAGCAGGCCCCGCAGGTCAGCGACGACGAGGCCCAGGCCCTGGCCGACGAGGCGGCCGAGCTCACCGGCCAACCCTTCACCACCACGGTGGCGGGCAGGACGGCCACCTTCGACGTGGCCGAGCAGCGGGCCTGGCTGGGCTCCCGCGCCACGCCCGAGGGCCTGGAGCTGACCCTCGACCAGGAGGCCATCGACGCCGCCCTCCGCGACCGGATCGGCTCGCTGGGCGACGCCGCCCCCCAGAACGCCCGCTTCACGGTCGAGAACGGCGCCGTGCGCCTGATCCCGGCCGTGGTCGGCATCTCGTGCTGCTCCGAGGACGCCCCCGGCCAGATCGCCGAGGCCATCCTGGGCGGCGAGGACACCGTCGAGGTCGAGCCGGTGACCGACGAGCCCGACCTGACCACGGCCGGGGCCGAGGCCCTGGGCATCCGGGAGCCGGTGGGCACGGTCACCGAGTGGAAGGGCCAGCCCCAGGTCAAGTCGTTCACCACGTACCACGCCTGCTGCGAGCCCCGGGTCACCAACATCCACAAGATGGCCGACCTGGTCCGGGGGGCGCTGGTCGGGCCGGGCGACACGTTCTCGGTCAACGGCCACGTGGGCCAGCGCACCGTGGAGAAGGGCTTCGTCGAGGCCGGGGCCATCGCCAACGGCGTGCACGTCGAGGAGGTCGGGGGGGGCGTGTCCCAGTTCGCCACCACGCTGTTCAACGCCGCCTTCTTCGCCGGCCTGCCCTTCGGCGAGTACCAGTCGCACTCCGAGCACTTCTCCCGCTACCCCTACGGGCGGGAGGCGACGATGGGCTACGAGCACCCGGACCTGCAGTTCACCAACGACACCCCCTACGGCATCCTGATCTGGACCTCCTACACCGACACCAGCCTCACCATCACCCTGTACTCCACCCAGTACGCCTCGGGGCAGCAGACGGGCCAGACCACGGGCCGGGACGGGCGCTGCACCACGGTCAGCACCCAGCGCACCATCACCTACGCGGACGGCCGCACCGCCGCCGACACGGTCCGGGCCCGCTACCGCGACGCCGGCGCCACGTCCTGCTGAGCGCCATCCCGTGACCCGCGCCGTCGACGTCCTGGTGGTGGGGGCCGGCCCCGCCGGCGCCGCCGCGGCCACCACCCTGGCCCGGGCCGGCCAGTCGGTGGCGGTCGTCGACAAGGCCACCTTCCCCCGGGACAAGATCTGCGGCGACGGGCTGACCGCCGGGGCCCTCCGCCAGCTGGAGGCGCTGGGCCTCGACCCGGCCGCGGTGCCGTCATGGCAGCGGGTGGACGACGTGGTGGTGTCTCCGCCGTGGGGCGCCACCGCCGCCTTCCCCCTGCCCCGGGGCCAGGGCTCCTACGCCGTGGTGGCCCGCCGGGCCGAGCTGGACGCGGCCCTGGTGGAGGGGGCCCGCAAGGCCGGGGCCGACGTCCACGAGGGGTGCGCCCTGGTGCGGGCCGTCGACCACGGCGACGCGGTGACGGCCACCGTCGAGGGACTGGGTGAGGTGCGGGCCCGCTACGCCGTCGGCGCCGACGGCATGTGGTCCCCGTTGCGCAAGTGCCTGGGCGTGGCCGTGCCCGGCTACCGGGGCGAGTGGCACGCCTTCCGCCAGTACCTCCGGGGGGCGGCCGCCCCGGCCCGCCGCGACCTGTGGGTGTGGTTCGAGCCCGACCTGCTGCCCGGCTACGCCTGGTCGTTCCCGCTGGCCGACGGGGCGGTGAACGTGGGCTTCGGCATCCAGCGGGGCGGCAAGGTGGCGGTGCGGGAGATGGCCGAGATCTGGCGCACCCTCCTGCGCCGGCCCGTGATCGCCGAGGTGCTGGGCACCGACTGGGAGCCCGAGGGGCCCCACCGGGCCTGGCCCATCCCGGCCCGGGTCGACCGCATCCCGCTCACCTCCGGCCGGGGCCTGTTCGTGGGCGACGCCGCGGCGGCCACCGATCCCATGACCGGCGAGGGCATCGGCCAGGCCCTGGAGACCGGCATGGCCGCGGCCCGGGCCATCCTGGCCGCCGGCCCGGGCGCCCCGGAGGTGGCCCGCGCCCGCTACGAGGCCGAGGTGACCCGGGGCCTGGCCCGGGACAACCGCCTGGCCGGCGCCCTGGTGCGGGCCCTCCAGCACCGGCGGGGGGCGGTGGCCGCCGTGCGCCTGGCCGGGGCCACCCCCTGGACCCGCCGCCACTTCGGCCGGTGGCTGTTCGAGGACTACCCCCGGGCCGTCCTGGCCACCCCGCACCGCTGGCACCGCGACCTGTTCTCCTCCCCCGGCGCCTACCGGGACTGACGGCCGCAACCTGACCGAGCGGTCAAGGGCTCGGTAGGGTGAGCGGATGCGCACCCGGCTGACCGAGATCCTCGACGTGGAGCACCCGGTGATGCTGGCCGGCATGGGCGGGGTGTCCTACTCCGAGCTGGTGGCGGCGGTGTCCGAGGCCGGCGGCTTCGGGTGCATCGGCGCCTCGACCATGCCCCACCCCATGCTGGTGGAGGAGATGGCGGCGGTGCGGGAGCGCACGGCCAAGCCCTTCGGCGTCGACCTGCTCACCGCCGCCCCCCAGGACTTCGAGGCCAAGATCCGCGACATCGCCAAGGGCGGCGCCTCGGTCTACGTGGCCGGCCTCGGCGTCCCCCGCGACGTCGTGGACCTGTGCCACGAGCTGAACCTGCTGGTGGTCAACATGTGCGGCAAGGTCCGCCACGCGCTGGCCGCGGTGGAGGCCGGCTGCGACCTGGTGGTGGCCCAGGGCACCGAGGCCGGGGGCCACACCGGCACCGTGGCCACCCTGGCCCTCGTGCCCCAGGTGGTCGACGCGGTGGGCGACCGGATCCCGGTGGTGGCGGCCGGCGGCATCACCGACGGCCGGGGCCTGGCCGCCGCCCTCACCCTCGGGGCCGACGGCATCTGGGTCGGCACCCGCTTCATCGCCACCCCCGAGGCCCACACCGTCAACGGCTACAAGGACGCCCTCCTCGGGCTCCAGGAGGACGGCACCGTCGTCACCCGGGCCTACACCGGCAAGACCTGCCGGGTGGTGCGCAACACCTACACCGAGGAGTTCGATGCCGCCGGGGGCCAGCCCGAGCCCTTCCCCCACCAGGTCATCAAGTCGATCCAGGACGGGGCCAACCACCTGGGCGGCAACGAGCTGTCCCAGGACGTCGACCCGGCCCGCGAGTTCTTCCCCGCCGGCCAGGGCGCGGGCATGATCGGCGAGCTGGTGCCGGCCGCCACCCTGGTGGAGCGGTTCGTGGCCGAGGCCGAGGCCGCCCTGTCCCGGGCCGGCTCGCCCGTCTGACCCCTTCTCGGCACGAAGGTGCCGGGATGTCGGGCTCATCCGTGCCCGGTTCGCTCGCCCGATCCAACCGGGCACGAAAGTGCCGGGATATCGGGCTCTTCCGTGCCGAGTTCGTGGGGGGAGGGTGGTCTGCCAGGCTTGGGGCCGATGACCGACCTGCCCACCCTCCACCCCTCGGTCGACGTCGACGAGCGGACCAAGGTCGACGAGCGCCCGGTCACCGACGACGGCGACCACGAGCGCTTCGCCCACGTGGTGGTGCCGGCCTCGGCCGTGACCGAGGCCTACATCACCGGGGCCACCGTCACCGCCCTGTGCGGCAAGCGCTGGGTCCCCACCCGCGACCCGGGCCGCTACCCCGTCTGCCCCACCTGCAAGGAGATCCTGGACGCGGCCCGAGCCGCCCGCGACGGCCAGGGCTGACGACCGGTGCACCACCCCGAGGCCGAGCACCGCTGAGGGTTACCGGGGGGACATCGCCGACACGTCGTCGGTCCACGGGGAGACCCGGGATCGCCCGGGTCCGGCAGGCCGAGATGTGTCCGCGAGCGGCCGGTAGTGTCGGGGCGTGGAGCAGCGGGTCAGCCTCATCACCCTGGGCGTGGCCGACCTCGGGCGGTCGCGGGGGTTCTACGAGCGGCTCGGGTGGAGCGGCCACGAGGTCCAGGAGACGGTCTTCTTCCAGGCCGGTGGCCTGGCCGTGGTGCTCTGGGGCCGGGACGAGGTGGCCGCCGATGCCGGCATCACCGACGACGGCGCCACCTTCGGGGGCGTCGTCCTGGCCCACAACGTGCGCTCGCGCCAGGAGGTCGATGCGGTGATGGCCGCCGCCGGGGAGGCGGGGGCGACGATCACGAGGGCACCGGCCGAGACGTTCTACGGCGGCTACGCCGGCGTCTTCCGCGACCCCGACGGCCACGGCTGGGAGATCGCCCACAACCCGGGCTTCGCCCTGGCCGCGGATGGGTCCCTGGTCCTGCCCGACTTCGGGGCCGCCGAGGGGTGACGGCCCGGGCCGGATCGCCGTTCGGCTCGGCGCCGTGGAGCGACGGTGAGATCGTGTTCCGGGACCCGGGGTGCGACCGACACGGATCCTCGTGATGGGGGTGGGCGAGGCATGATGGGGCGGCCCGGCGGCGACCCCCCGGGCCCGGCGACGAGATGTCGTCCGCATCCGGGGTCGCGGCGGTGTCGGCCACCCGCCTCACCAAAACCGAGGAGCCCCCGTGTCCACCTCCACGGACCCTGATCGCCCCGACCTCGCCGCCGCGGCCCCGCCCGCCGCCGCCCCGTCGGGGGTGACGCTCGACGATCCCGGCCCCGGGGACGGGGACGGGCCCAGCAGGACGGTGGCGCCGGTGGTGGCCCGGGCCGCGATCGTCGCCGTCGGGGCCTATGCCGGGGCCCAGGTCATCGCCCAGGTGACCAGCCTCAAGATCGGCGTGGTGGGCGGCCAGGCCGTGGACATGGGCACCTTCGTGTACCCGATCACCTTCACCCTGCGGGACGTGGTCCACAAGGTGGCGGGGCGGCGGGCGGCCCGCACCCTGATCCTGACCAGCGCGGTGGTGAACCTGTTCCTGGCCGCCTACCTGGCCTGGACGGCCAGCGTGGACAGCGACCCGTCGTGGGGCCTGGGGGCCGAGTACGAGGCGGTGCTGGGGCCCATCTGGCGCATCGTCCTGGCCTCGCTGGCCGCCATGGTGGTCTCGGAGCTGATCGACACCGAGGTGTACCACTGGTTCGTCACCCGGGTGACCCGCCGCTTCCAGTGGCTGCGGGTGCTGGTGTCCAACGCCGTCAGCGTCCCGGTCGACAACCTGGTGTTCGCCCTGGGGGCCTTCGCCCCCGTGGCCCTGCTGGGCACCGACGGCCTCCCCTGGGCCACCGTCTGGAGCATCTTCTGGGTCAACCTGTGGGTGAAGGGCCTGGTGTCGCTGGCCTCGCTGCCCCTCATCTACACCACGAAGGACCGCCAGGTCCCCCACTGAGCGGGCGGTCAGCCCGCGAAGCGGGCCACCGAGCGGACCGGCGTCGCCGGCCGGGCCGCCGGCTCCTCCGCACCGGCGCCCGAGCCCCCACCCTCCGACGCCTCGCCCGCCGGGCACGGGATGACCACCCGGGGCACCTCGCCGGCGAAGGCGACGGTGTCGTCGACGGCCAGGCCGGCCAAGCGGTCGAGCACCCAGCGGCTGCGGTCGTGGGAGGAGACCACGACCGAGGCGACGTGATCCTCGTCGTCGTAGATCCACATGCGGACGTCGCTGCCGTGGGCCACGAGGGTGTTGCAGGCGTGGTAGGCGAGGGGGGCGGGGACGTCCTCGTCGCTCTCGCTCTGGATCAGCAGCACCGGGGCGGGCACGATGCGCTGCCCCGGGTACACCGACTCGATGGACGCTCGCCACGCCGGGAGGTCCATGGGGTCGACCATCATGTCGCGGTCGAAGTCGAACTCGGGCCAGACGCACGGGCCGTCGGGCCGGTCCAGAGGGATCAGCGCGTCGTACTCGGCCTCGCCCGACGGGGTCAGGATCTCGGTCCGGTCCAGCTCGGGGAGGGCGGTGACCAGGCCGGCCAGGCCCAGGCTGGCGTAGGGGCTGCCGGCGGCGATGGCCGCCCCCATCAGGCTCGGGGTCCCGATGGAGACGACGCCCCTCAGATCGATGTCCGGGGCGTACCCGGGCTGCTCCTCGCCGGCGAAGATGGCGGCCTGGCCCCCCTGGGAGAAGCCGACGACCACCGCGGTGGAGGTCCCACCGAAGGCCCGGGCGGCCCGGATCGAGTCGAGCACGGCTCGACCCTCCCCGAAGCCGTCCATGTAGGGGTGGAGGCCCGGGGTGCCCAGCCCCGGGTAGTCGCTGGCGGTGACGATGTGGCCGGCGGCCAGGAGGGAGACCACCTGCTGGTAGCTGTCCGGCGAGTTGAGCCCGCCTCCGGACTGGGCGTCGAGCGACGGGGCGCACCCGTCGACGATCCCCGACGTGCCGTGGGCCCAGGCCACCACGTGGCGCCCTCCGGGCGGGGCGGGCACACCGGTGGGCACCAGCACGTAGCCCGAGACCGGGATGCTGCCGCCGTGGCGGTCGGTCGACCGGTAGAGGACCTGGTGCGGCTCGACGGTGAAGGGGAAGGGGCCGCTGGCGAACGGGACCGACGCCAGCACCTCACCGGGCGGCCCAGGGGGCAACGGGGCGGGCACGGGCAGCAGGCCCGGCCCGGGTGGCCCGGGTGGCACCTGGCCGGCGACCGGGGCGCTGGACCCCGGCGCGCCCGACAGCCCGACCAGCACGGCGCCGGCCACCACCCACGCGATGACCCCCCGCTGACCCATGGCTTCCCTCCCCGAGCTGCACCGTCACAGCTTCCTCGGGCGACGCTACCGTGCCGCCGCCACCCGGATCGTCCCCGGGGCGGCGCCGGTCAGACCGCCTCGCACCACTCCTTGACCTGGCCGACCAGGCTGGCCTGGGTCTGGTCGCCGGTGGGGATGGGGATGACGTTCAGGTGGGTGACACCGGCCTCGGCGAAGGCGGCGATGCGCTCCTTCACGTAGCCCTCGGGCCCGCACAGGGACGTGGCCTCCAGGAGGGCGTCGGGCACCGCGGCGGCCGCCTCCTCCTTCTTGCCGTCCAGGTACAGGTCCTGGATCAGCTCGGCCTCGGCCTCGAAGCCGTAGCGGCGCACCAGGTCGTTGTAGAAGTTGCGACCCCGGGCCCCCATGCCCCCCACGTACAGGGCGACCATGGGGCGGGCCATCTCCCGGAAGCCGGCCACGTCGTCGCCCACCGCCACCATGCCCCCCGCCGCGATCATCAGCGGGCCCAGGTCGTCGCTGCGCTTGGCCGCTCCCCGGGCCAGGTCGTCGCCCCACACGTCCTGGGCCTTCTCGGGGTGGAAGAAGATGGGCAGCCAACCGTCGGCCATCTCGGCCGTCATCTCCACGTTCTTGGGGCCCAGTGACGCCACCCAGATCGGGATGCGGGGCCGGACCGGGCGGGCGATGAGCTTGAGGGGCTTGCCCAGCCCGGTGCCCTCGCCCTCGGGGAGGGGCAGGGGGTAGTTGGGGCCCTCCGCCGTGACCCGGCCGTCGCGGGCCCACACCTTGCGGCAGATGTCGATGATCTCCCGGGTGCGGCCCAGGGGCTTGTCGTAGCGGAGGCCGTGCCAGCCCTCGATGACCTGGGGACCGGACGCCCCGAGACCCAGGTGGCACCGCCCGTCGGACAGGGCGTCGACCCCGGCCGCGGTCATGGCCAGCAGGGTCGGCGTGCGGGTGTAGATGGGCAGGATGCCCGCCGCGATCTGGACCCGCTCGGTGGTGGCGGCCAGGTAGCCCATGAGGCTGACCCCGTCGAAGCCGTAGGCCTCGGCCACCCAGGCCAGGTCGAGCCCGGCCTTCTCCAGCTCGGAGACCTGCAGGGCCGACTCCTTGAAGCCGCCCGAGTAGCTGAGCTGCATGCTGACCTGCACGCCGCCCTCCTTTCGTCAGTGGATCGGGGTGGCGGCGCCGGCCTAGGCGGCGCTCAGGCGCTCGCGGGCCGCCTTGGCCCGGTCGATGAGGAGCTGGGGGACGAGCACGCCGTTGTGGCTGTAGCCCCCGTCGCCGCCGTCGCCAGCGTCGCCGGCGCCCTCGTCACCTGAGGTGTCGTCGTCGGCCACGGCCTCGTCGTCGCCGTCGAGGTGGCGCTGCCATTGGGCCGGGGTGGCGAGGTGCTTGCGGTTGATCGAGCCGACGGCCACGCCGTTCTCGAAGCTGACCCAGTAGCGGATCCAGCTCAGGCCCACCACCAGCACCACCTTGCCGGGGGTGCCCTCGGGCACCTCGCGCAGCTCGGCGGCGCAGATCACCCGGTCGCCCTTGCGCAGGATCTCCGGCGCGTCGTCTCGCTTGGCCACGCCCGGACGGTAGCCCGGGCATGCCCACGACCGGGAAACGCAGGGGAGGCCGGGCACCGCCTCGGTACTGTGCCAGGACGACCCTCCACGACCCGCACTCCTGATGACGACGCCATGACCGAACGACTGGGCAACGCCGCCCGCGACACCTTCCGCTCCCTCCACATCCGCAACTTCCGCCTGTTCTTCACCGGCCAGCTCGTCTCCCAGACCGGCACCTGGCTCACGATGGTGGCCCAGACCCTCCTGGTGCTGAAGCTGACCGGCTCGGGGGTGGCCATCGGCCTCCTGACCGCCTGTCAGTTCCTGCCCGTGCTGGTGCTGGGGGCGTGGGCCGGCAGCGTGGCCGACCGCAGCGACAAGCGCCGGCTGCTGGTCTGGACCCAGGCCGGGGCCATGGCCCAGTCCCTGGTCCTGGCGGCCGTGGTCTTCAGCGGCCACGCCACGGTGGGGGCCATCTACGCCCTGGCCCTGGTCCAGGGGGTCCTGACCGCCTTCGACAACCCGGCCCGCCGGGCCTTCGTGGTGGAGATGGTGCCGACCGACATGGTGGCCAACGCCGTCAGCCTCAACAGCGCGGTCATGACCGGGTCCCGGGTGGTGGGCCCGGCCCTGGCCGGCGTGCTGGTCATCACCGTCGGCTTCGGCTGGGCCTTCCTGCTCGACGGGCTCAGCTACATCGCGGTGCTGGCCGGGCTGCTGCTCATGCGCCCGGCCGACCTCCACTCCGTGCCCCCCGGGGCTCGGGGCCGGGGCCAGGTGCGGGCCGGGCTCCGCTACGTCCGCTCCCAACCCGACCTGCTGGTCCCGCTGATCATGATGGCCGCCGTCGGCACCTTCGCCTTCAACTTCCAGGTGACCATCCCCCTGCTGGTGACCGGGCCGCTGGGCGGGGGTGACGGCACCTTCACCATCCTGTTCTCGGTGCTCAGCCTGGGGTCCATGCTGGGCGCCCTGTGGACGGCCCGGCGCACCGAGGTCACCAACCACCAGATCGTGGTGGCGGCGGCCGGCTTCGGGGTCTCGATGCTGGGCCTGGCCGTGGTGCCCGGGCTGTGGGCCGCCTTCCCGGTGGCGGTGGCCCTGGGGGTGGCCAGCATCGCCTTCATGACCACCTCGACGGCCATCGTCCAGATGCGGGCCGCCCCCGAGTACCGGGGCCGGGTGCTGGCCCTCCAGGCCATGGTGTTCCTGGGCAGCACCCCCATCGGCGGGCCCGTCGTGGGCTGGGTGTCGGACACCGCCGGGCCCCGGGCCGGCATCGCCCTGGGCGGGGTGGCCTGCCTGGCCGCCGCGGCCTGGGCGTCGCGCGCCCTGGGTCGGGCCGGTGGGGTCGACGCCACGGACCCGGCGGCCCAGGTGGCCGAGGACCAGGCCGTCACCCTGGCCGACTGACCCCCGTTCTGGGGCGCCACCGCACATGCCGACGTGCGCTGGCGCCTCAGAAGCGGAGGGGGGTGGAGGCCAGGCCCGAGGTCCAGGCCGCGTAGAGGGCGGCGTAGCGGCCGCCCTCGATGGCCAGCAGCTCCTCGTGGGGGCCCAGCTCGGCCAGGACGCCGCCGTCGACCACCCCCACCCGGTCGGCGCGGGCCGCGGTGGACAGCCGGTGGGCGATCACGATGGTGGTCCGGCCCTCCATCAGCCGCTCGACGGCCTCCTCGACCACCGCCTCGGTGCCCGGGTCGAGGCTGGAGGTGGCCTCGTCGAGCACCAGCACGGCCGGGTCGGCCAGGGCGGCCCGGGCCATCGACACCAGCTGCTTCTCGCCGGCGGAGAGCCGGCTGCCCCGTTCCCGCACCTCGGTGTCCAGGCCGTCGGGCAGGGCGGCGAAGCGGTCGAGCACGCCGATGGCGGCCAGGGCCTCGTCCACCTCGTCGTCGGAGGCGTCGGCCCGGGCCACCCGGACGTTGTCGCGGATGGTCCCGTTGAACAGGAACCCCTCCTGGGGCACGACGGCGATGCGCTGGCGCAGCGATGACAGGGTGGCCCGGCGCAGGTCCACGCCCCCGAGCGACACCGCGCCGTCGCTCGGGTCGTAGAAGCGGGCGACGAGCTTGGCCAGGGTGGACTTGCCGGCCCCGGTCGGGCCCACCAGGGCCAGGCGCTCACCGGGGGCGATGGTGAGGTCCACGTCGCGCAGCACCGGGTCGAGATCGGGCCGGTAGGCGAAGCCCAGGCCCGACACCACCACGTCCCCCGAGGGGGGCAGGTCGACGGCGTCGGGGGCCTCGGGCACGTCGACCTCGGTGTCGAGGAGCTCGTAGAGCTTCTTGAGGGCGGCCCCCGCCGACTGCACCTGGTTGAACAGCTGCGAGAGCTGCTGCACCGGGTCGAACAGGTTGGACAGCGACAGCACGAACAGGGCCACCGTGCCCACCGACAGCTCCCCGTCGAGCACCAGCTGGCCCCCGATCCACACCACCAGGGCCGTGGCCCCGGTGCCGGCGATCTCGATGACCGGCAGGTACCAGGACTGCACCCACACCGAGCGCATGTGGGCCCGGTAGAGGGTGAGGTTGCGGTGGGCGAAGCGGTCGCTCTCCACGCCCTCCCGCCCGTAGGCCTGGATGACCCGCACCCCGGTGAGGCCCTCCTGGAGCTGCGAGAGCATCAGGCCGATCCGGTCCCGGACCGTGAGGTAGGCGGCGTTGGAGTCCCGCTGGAACTTCACGCTGGCCAGGACCACCAGCGGCAGGGGGATGGCCACCACCAGGAGGAGCTGCCACGAGGTGAGGGCCAGCAGCACCAGGGTCAAGACGATGAGCAGCACGCTGGAGGTGAACTGCAGGAGCCCGAGCTGGACCAGCTCCTGGAGCGAGTCCACGTCCGAGGTCATGCGGCTGACGATCACGCCCGCCTTCTCGCGGTCGTAGTAGGGCATGGACAGCCGGAGCAGGTGGCGGAACACCCGATTGCGCATGTCCCGCAGGAAGCCCTCCCCCACCCGGGAGATGAGGACGATCTGCACCCGGTTGACCACGTAGCCCAGGAGGGCCACGGCCACGTACAGCCCGACGGCCAGGTTCAGGGCCCCGGTGTCGCCGGGCTTGATCCCCTCGTCGATGCCGTGGCGGACCAGGAAGGGCCCGGCGATGGTGGTCAGCGTGTACGCCACCACCAGGCCCAGGGCCACCAGCAGGCCCCGCCGGTAGGGACCGAGGGTGGCGACGGTGCGGCGCAGGACCCGGCCGGCGGCGCGCCGGTCCAGGCGGTCCTCCTCGCTGACCGACGACGTGACGATCATCAGGCCCCCGCCACCGGCAGCGTGCCGTCGCCGGCCACCTCGACCTCGCCCTCCTCGACCCCGGCCGGCGCCCCCTCGGCCGCCGCGGTGGAGGCCAGCACCTGGCGGTAGCGGGCGCTGGTGTGGAGGAGCTGCTCGTGGGGGCCATCGGCCGCCACCCGCCCGCCGTCGATGAGCACCACCCGGTCGGCCAGGGCGATGGTGGCCGGCCGGTGGGCGATGACGATGGTGGTCCGGCCCTCCATCACCTCCGAGAGGGCGTCGCGGATCTCGTGCTCCTTGGTGGGGTCGACGGCGCTGGTGGCGTCGTCGAGGACGAGCACCCGCGGGTCGGCCAGGATGGCCCGGGCGATGGCCACCCGCTGCCGCTGGCCGCCGGAGAGCGAGTACCCCCGCTCCCCGACCAGGGTGTCGTAGCCGTGGGGCAGGGCCTCGATGAACCGGTGGGCCCCGGCCAGGGTGGCGGCCCGCACGATGTCGTCGAGGGCGGCGTCGGGCTCGGCGAAGGCGATGTTGGCGGCCAGGGTGTCGCTGAAGAGGAACGTGTCCTCGAAGACCAGCCCCACGGCCCGGCGCAGGTCGTGGAGGGAGACGTCCCGCACGTCGATCCCGTCCAGGAGCACCGCCCCGCCGTCCACGTCGTAGAACCGGCACAGCAGGCGGGCCAGGGTGCTCTTCCCGCTGGCCGTGGCCCCGACCACGGCCACCGACTGCCCGGCTGGGACCTCCAGCCGGAACCCGTCGAGCACCGGGGGCCCGGCGGCGTAGCCGAACGACACCCCGTCGAAGGTCACCCGCCCCACCGGCGCCGTGTCGTCACCGGGGCCGGGCCGGGCCGGCAGCGCCACCGGTGCCGCCGGCTCGGCCACCTCCACGTCGGTGCGGAGCACCTCGGCCACCCGCTGCGAGGCGGCGATGGCGCGCTGGGCCATGGCCACGATCCAGCCCAGCATGCGCAGCGGCCACACCAGGAGGGCCACATAGGCGTTGAAGGCCACCAGCTCGCCGATGGTGAGCCGGCCGTCGATGACCAGGTGGCCGCCGTAGGCCAGCACCAGGATCAGGCCCAGGCTGGGGAGCAGCTCCAGGCCGGGCCAGTAGCGGGCCCGGATGAGGGCCCCGTCCATGGCCGCCCGGTAGACGTCGTCGGCCTCGCCGGCCAGGCGCCGGGCCTGCACCTCCTCGGCCCCGAAGCCCTTGACCACCCGGACCCCGGCCACCGTCTCCTCGACCACCTCGGCCAGCTCGGCCGACTCCTCCTGCACCGCCATCATGGTCGGGAACAGGCGGGTGCTCATCCGCCGGGCCAACACCCCCACCGTGGGCAGGGCCCCGAGGGCCAGCACGGTGAGCAGGAGGTCGATCCGCACCAGGATCACGGCCGAGGCCACCACCGTCACCACGTTGGCCACCGTCAGCGGCACCAGGACCACGAAGTTCTGCACCTGCTGGAGGTCGGTGTTGGCCCGGCTCATGAGCTGCCCGGTGGGGCTCTGGTCGTGGTACGGGAAGGACAGGCGGACTACGTGGGCGAAGAGCTGGTCGCGCAGGCTGGCCTCGGCCAGGCGGGCCTCCCGGAAGGCCATGTAGCGGCGGACGC
This sequence comes from Acidimicrobiales bacterium, assembly GCA_035630295.1. Lineage (NCBI taxonomy): Bacteria > Bacillati > Actinomycetota > Acidimicrobiia > Acidimicrobiales > Acidimicrobiales bacterium. The sequence goes on from DASQKY010000028.1 coordinate 41,445, forward strand.
CGGTGCACAGCGCGGTGGCCACGGCCACGATGCCGATGAGTGCGGCCCAGTGCACCACCGCAGCGCGGTCGCCCGCCTCCACGCCCTCGTCGATGGCCCGCTGCACCAGCGACGGGATGCTGACCCGGCCCGCGGTCCAGGCCAGGCCCACGGCCACGCCGGCGGCCAGGCCCCACCGCTGCCGGGACATCTGGCGGCCCAGCAGCCCCCAGCCCTGGCGGGACAGGCCGGCGGCCGACGGGGCGTCGGGGGCCGTCACCCGGCCACCGTCCCGTCACCGTCGTCGCCTCGCACCACCACGGCGGCGAGGGTACCGGCCCCCTCCCGGGCTCCCCCAGCGAGTACCGTCGACCGCTGTCGTGAACCCGCCGCCGACCGCCTCACCGGACCCGACCCCGCCACCGGCGGACCCCCGACCGACGAGGCCCGGTCCGTCGTCCTCGGCCCCCCACTGGCCGGCCCTGGACGGGCTGCGGGGCCTGGCCGTGGCCGCGGTGATCGCCTACCACCTGGGCCACGTCCCCGGCGGCTTCCTGGGCGTCGACCTGTTCTTCGTGCTCTCCGGCTTCCTCATCACCTCGCTCCTGCTGCGGGAGCACACGAGGTCGGGACGGATCGACCTCCGCCGCTTCTGGGAGCGCCGGGCCCGCCGCCTGCTCCCGGCCCTGGCCGCCACCCTGGTGGCGGTGGTGGTCGCGGCCCGGGTGGGCCTGGACCACACGAGGCTGCCGGCCCTGCGGTGGGACGCCCTCACCACCGCCGGCTACGTGGCCAACTGGCGCTACGCCTGGGCCCCGGCCAGCGGCTACTTCGCCGCCGACCCGTCGCCCCTGCGCCACACCTGGTCCCTGGCCATCGAGGAGCAGTACTACGTGGTGTGGCCCCTGGTGGTGGTCGGGGTGCTGGCCCTGGCCGGGCGCCGGGGCGGGGCCCGGGCCCGGGTGGTGGGGGCCGTGGCCCTGGCCGGGGCGGGGGCCAGCACGGCCTGGATGGCCCTCCACGCCGGCGACTGGAGCACCGACCGCCTGTACCTGGGCACCGACACCCGGCTGGCCGCTCCCCTGGCCGGCGCCCTCCTGGCCTGCCTGCTGCACCACCGCTCGGGAGCCGACGGCACCCCGGTCCCACCCCGCCGGGGCGCCCTGCCCCGGTGGGCGCCCTCGGCCCTCACCGGCGTCGCGGTGGCCGGCCTGGCCCTGGCCGTGGCCGTGGTCCACGCCGAGGACGGCTGGATGTACCGGGGCGGCTTCCTGGGGGTCGCGGCCCTGGCCGCCGCGGCCGTGGCTGGCGGGGTGGCCGACGGGAACGGGTCGGCGGCCCGGCTCCTGGCCGCTCGGCCCCTGCGGTGGGTGGGCGAGCGCTCCTACGGGCTGTACCTCTACTCGTGGCCCACCCAGGTGGTGGCCGAGGCCCAGGGCGTGGACGGCGCCGCCCTGACCGCCCTCACCCTGGCCGTGGCCGTCCCGGTGGCCGCGGCCAGCTACCGGTGGCTGGAGATGCCGGTCCGGCGGGGCCGCTCGCTCCGACCGGGCGTGACCCGAACCGGCGTCGCCTCCGGCCAGGCCGCCGCCCTCCCCACGGCCACGGCCCGGCGGCGGGGCCGGTGGTTGGCCCCCACCGGGGCGGTGGCCCTGGTGGTGGTGGCCGCGGTGGTGGCCGGCACGGTGACCGACGCCCGCCCCGACCCCCTGACGGCCAAGACCGAAGATGAGTTCGAGAAGGAGGCCACCCGGCCGGCGGTGACCGTGCCCCCCGGCGCCAACCGCGACGGGGCCCCGCTGCGGGTGCTCCTGGTGGGCGACAGCGTGGGCTACACCCTGGGCGACGCCGTCCCCGACGACCTGCCCGGCGTGGCCTCGGTCGATGGACGGGCCCTGCCCGGCTGCGGCCTCCTGGTCGCCGGCCGGCGGCCCGAGGACCTCATCCGGGCCGGTGTCGCCCCCGACTACGAGGGCTGCGCGGTGCCGGTGGCCGAGGCCGACCGCCTGGGCCTGGAGGGCCGGCCCGACGTCGCCCTCCTGGTCACCGGGGCGTGGGAGACGGCCGACCACGAGCGGGGCGGGCGCACCGTCGGGCCCGGCGACGACGGGTGGCGCGACCAGATCCGGGGCCTCCTGGACACCCGCATCGACCACCTGGGCAGCACCGGGGCGGTGGTGGCCCTGTGGGCCGACCCCTGCGCCCGCACCGAGGACAAGCGGCGGCGCCAGCGTTGGTACCGCGAGGAGGTGCTGGCTCCCGCGGCCGAGGCCGACCCCCGGGCCGTCCTGGTCGACCCGGGGGCGGTGGCCTGCCGGGACGGCCGGGCCGTCACCGACGTGGCCGGGGTGGGCGACCCCCGGCCCGGGGACGGCCAGCACTGGTCCGAGGAGGGGGCGAGGTGGCTGTGGCGGGGGTGGCTGGCCCCGGCCCTCCGCACCGCCCACGACGAGGCGGCCGACGGCAGCGAGCCGCCGGCCGAGCCCCCTTCCACCGAGCCCCCCTCCACCGAGCCCCCCTCCACCGAGGCCCCCGCCCCCGAGACCACCGAGCCGGCCGGACCCCTGCGCACGCTGGTGGTCGGGGACTCCATCGGCTTCACCCTCGACTTCCGGGGCACGGCCGGGGCCACCGAGGCCGGCCTCTTCCTGCTGCCCGGCGCCGCCACCATCGGGTGCGGCCTGATCCGGGAGGGCCGGTCCTTCGACGGGGCCCGGGACGTGACCGCCGAGTGCGACTGGCTGAGCGCCCTGGAGGACGAGCGGGTGGCCCAGGGCCCCGAGGTGGTGTTGGCCGTGTGGGGGGCGTGGGAGATGGCGGGCGCGTCGGGCATCCCGGGCTTCGGCTCGGGGGAGCCGGGTGAACCCGCCTACGACGCCTACGTGCTGGGCCTGCTGCGGGAGCGGCTGGAGGCCATGGGCGCAGGCGGGGCCCGCGTCGTGGTCCTGGGGGTGGACTGCTGGCCCCCCGACGGCGAGACCCGGTCCGTGGAGCGCCTGGGGTGGTGGCGCGCCCTGTCCCGGTCGGTGGCCGACGAGGTGGGCGCCGCCTACCTCGACCCCGGCGAGGCCTTGTGCGCCGATGGTCGCCCCCGCACCGACCTGGAGGGGGTGGGCGACCCCCGCCCCGGGGACGGGGCCCACTGGTCCGAGGCCGGTGCCCAGTGGTTCTGGCGGGCGTGGCTGGGCCCCCGCCTCCACGAGCTGGCCCGGTGACGCTCCCTGCCGGGGCGGGTCGGTGCGGGTTTGGGGGCCAGGATCGAGGGCATGCTCCTTCATCCCCACTCTGGGTGATGTCGTCGCCACTGTATGGTGTCGGCGGAAGGAGCTCTCATGAGAACCCCCCGACCCCGCACCCGTGCCCTGGCCGGCGTGGCGATCGTCCTGACCCTGGCGCTGGCCGCCTGCATGAGCGCCGAGCAGACCCGGGCCGTCGACGCCCTCAACCGGGACCGCCGGGCCCACGGCCTGCGCTCCCTGCCGACCCACGACGCCCTCAACCAGAAGGCCCAGGCCTGGGCGGACAAGATCGCCCGTGACAACCGCCTGTCCCACTCCAACCTGGCCCAGGGCCTGCCCGGCTGCTACCGCTCGGCCGGCGAGAACGTCGGCTACGACTCCTCCGTCGAGGCCGTGGAGGCCGGCTACATGGCCTCGCCCGGGCACCGGGCCAACATCCTCGACCGCAAGTGGACCCACGTCGGGGTGGGCGCGGCCCGCAACGGGAGCCGCTGGTTCACGGTCCAGGTGTTCCTCCAGGCCTGCTGACCCGGTGGCGGGGTGACCGGCGGCCGAACCGGCTCGCGGGGCGGCATCGCCCGCCGCTCGGCCGCCGTCACCGCCACGCTGGCCCGGCACCTGGCCCGGGTGGGCGACCCGCTCCCCCGCCGGCTGGCCACCGCCTTCACCGAGCTGGGCCCCACCTTCGTGAAGGTGGGGCAGGTCATCGCCTCCAGCCCGGGGCTGTTCCCCCGGGACTGGATCGCCGAGTTCGGCATGCTCCGGGACCAGGTGCCGGCCTTCCCCGCGGCGCAGGCCCGGCGCACCGTCGAGGAGGACCTGGGCCGGCCCCTCCACAGCGTCTTCGCCCACTTCGACGACGTGCCCCTGGCTGCGGCGTCCATCGCCCAGGTCCACGGGGCCACGCTGCTCGACGGGCGGGACGTGGTGGTCAAGGTGCAACGGCCCCGCCTCGACGAGCAGGTCCGCGACGAGCTCCGGGCCCTGCTGCTGGTGTGCGAGGTGCTGGAGCGCATCCCCCAGGCCTCGGTCGGCTCCCCCCGGGCCCTGGCCGAGGACTTCGCCCGCACCCTCCACGAGGAGATGGACTTCCGGCTCGAGGCCGAGAACATGGAGCGCATGCGGCGGCTCCTGCACGACAGCGGCATCGCCGACTGCCGGGTGCCCGAGGTCCACCACCACCTGGTGGGGAAGCGGGTGCTGACCATGGAGCGCATCGACGGCCTGCGCTTCGGGGACGTGGAGGCCATGCGGGCCCACGGCATCGACACCGAGCGCCTGCTGCGCCTCGGGGTGCAGACCGTGGTCGAGGGGGTGCTGGTCCACGGCTTCTTCCACGGCGATCTCCACGCCGGCAACATCTGCGTCCTGACCGACGGCACCTTCGTGCTCTTCGACTTCGGGATCGTGGGCCGCCTCACCGAGTCCACCCGCACCCGGCTGGCCACTTACCTCATGGCCGTCACCACCAACGACTACGCGGCCATGGTCCGGGCCCTGCGCTCCTTCGGCTCGGTGCCGCCGGACGTCGACGTGGACGACATGGCCCGCACCATCCAGGAGCTGTACGAACCGTTCCTGCAGGGCGGGGTGGTGACGGCCCAGCTCGGCCAGCTGATGGACACCATGATCCGCTCCATGGTCCGCTACCGGGTGCGCATCCCCCGGGAGCTGGTGCTGCTGACCAAGCAGATGCTGTACCTGGAGGGGGCGGCGGCCACCCTGGCCCCCGACGCCGACCTGCTCCAGGAGCAGACCCTCATCTACCAGGCCCTCATGGCCAAGCACCCGGACCTGGCCGGGCAGATCGCCGCCGCCGTGCAGCGGGGCCGCGACATGGACGAGGCCATCGCCGCCGGCCGGGCCCTGCCCTGAGCGGTAGCGTGGCCGCCGTGGCCGTCACCACCGAGCCGACCCCGCCCCCCCCGGGCCCCCCCGGAGGGCACCCGCACGGCCCGCCCGGACCCGACCGCCCCCTGGGGCCCGCCTTCCTCCTCCGCCACCGGTGGGTCGCCCCGGTCGGCATGGGGCTGCTGGCCGCGGCCGGCATCGCCTACACCGCCTGGCAGGACCCCAACGCCGACGGCGTGTTCCCCCAGTGCCCCACCCAGGCCCTCCTCGGCGTCGACTGCCCGGGGTGCGGCGGCCTGCGGGCCGTCCACGCCTTCACCCGGGGCGACCTGGCCGGAGCGGCCGACCACAACGTGGTCCTGGCCGTCGCCCTGCCCCTGGTGGTCCTGGTGTGGCTCCGGTGGCTGCTCCACAGCCTCGGGGTGCGGGTGCCCCGGCTCCCCCGCGTCCCCCGCCGGGCCTGGGTCGGCCTGGCCGTGGCCGTCCTGGCCTTCAGCGTCGTCCGCAACCTCGACGGCCTCCCGCTCTTCGAGTACCTGGGCAGCACCGCCTGACCGGCGGCCCCGAGCGGGCCCACCCCTCACAACCGACCACGGGCCTGCCGATCACGGGACGGAGGTCAACGTGCTGGTCGACGAGCTGCTCATCCCCGATCGCCGGGGCACGATCCCGGTCCCCCTGGACCAGAGGGTCACCGTCTTCGCCGGCCTGGCCCCCGCCGGCCGGGCCCGCCTGGCCGGGCTCCTGGTCGAGGCGGTGGCCGGCACCGGACCGACCCGGGCCCGCGTCCGCGACGCCGAGGGCGAGGCCGGGGTGACCGGAGGCCACGCTCCGGCCGACGGCGCGCCCACCGCCGAGGCCCTCCGGCGGGCCATGGTCGTGACCGCGGCCGACCTGGGCCTGGAGGCCACCGCCCCGCACCCGGCCGTGGTGGCCGAGCGCACCTCCACCGTCCTGGCCCTCCGTCAGCTGGAGGCCGAGCAGGGCGCCATCGAGGCCGCCGCGGCCGAGGCCGAGCGCCTCCAGGCCGAGCTCGACGCCCCCACCCGCCTGCTGGTGCCGGCCAGCGCCGCCACCGCCGGCGCCCCCGAGGCCCAGCCGGTGCCCGAGGGCCGGGCCCTGGTGGCCTCGGCCCCCCTCATCGACCGGCTGCTCCAGCGGCGCCAAACGGCCGAGGACGTCCTGGCCGGGCCGTCCGAGCCGCTCGACCGGCTGGACTGGGAGGCCCACCGCCAGGCCGAGGCCGAGATCCGGGCCTGTGACGAGGAGCTGGCCGCCATGGCCGCCGAGGCCGGCGTGGCCGTCGGCCCCGACGGGCCGGGGCCGGCCCTGGCCCGAGCCGTCGCCACCCAGGTCCGGGCCCGCACCCGGACCGGCGCCGGCGCCCCCGGCGAGGACGACGCCCACCGCCTGGTGGCCCGGCGCCGGGCCGTGCTCCGGTCCCGCATCGACGACCTGCCCACCCCCGAGGACGTGTGGGCCGCCCGCCGGCGGGTCCGCATCGCCGCCGAGCACCTGGAGCGGCTGGGCGGGCCGGGGCCGCCGGTGGGCGCCGTCCGCAACGCCCTCCTGGCCCGGGCCGCGGCCCTCCGGCCCCGGGGCGTGGCCCCCATCGCCCCCCTCGTCCTCGACGAGCCGCTGGCCGGCCTCGACCCGGAGGCCCGCTGCGACCTGCTCGATGTGGTGGCCCGGGTGGCCGAGCGCACCCAGGTGGTGGTCCTGACCGGCGACCCCCTGGTCCGGACGTGGGCCCAGCAGCGGGCCGAGCGGGGCGAGCTGCGCCTGGTCGACCTGGGACCCGGCCTCGGGGCCTGACCGGTCAGCCCAGGCGGCGGAGCTGGTCGCGGTAGCGGGGCACGCGGTCCCGGTAGGCCTGGGCGCCGAGCTGGATCATCACCTCGGGATCGACCCGGCCCTCCTTGATCACCGCCGGCACCCCCAGGGCCATGGCCCGGCTGGGCACCTCGGTGTCGTTGGTGACCAGGGCGTTCGCCCCCACCAGGGCCTCCGAGCGGACCACGGCCCGATGGAGCACGACCGCCCCCGAACCGACCAGGGCCCCGTCCTCGATGGTGCAGCCCTCCAGGTGGGCGTTGTGGCCGATGACGCAGTCGTCGCCGACCACGGTGGGCCACATCGACGTGGTGTGGACCACGGTGCCGTCCTGGATGGAGGTCCGGGCCCCGACGGTGATGGTCCCGTCGTCGCCCCGCAGCACCGCGCAGGGCCAGATCGACGACTCGGGCCCCACGGTGACGGCCCCGATGAGCACGGCGTCGGGGTGCACGTAGGCCTCGGGGTGGATGGAGGGCTCCTTGTCACCGAGGGCGTAGAGCGGCATGGGCCCGACCCTACCGACAGGGGCCTACCCTCCTGCCCATGCCCGCCGACCGTCCCCGCTTCGCCCCCGCCGAGGCCCCGATGGCCGACCGGCGCCCGGCCCGGCGGGCCCGCCACGGCCACGACGAGCCCGACGACCTGGGCTGGCTGCGCGACCACGACGACCCCGCCCTCCTGCCCCTGCTGGAGGCCGAGGACGCCCACGCCGACGCGGTGCTGGCCCCCCTCGACCCCCTGGTCGACGCGGTGGAGGGCGAGATCCGGGCCCGGACCCAGGAGGACGACCTGAGCGTCCCCCACCGCAAGGACGGCTGGTGGTACCGGACCCGCACCGCCGAGGGCGCGTCCTACCCCATCCACGAGCGGGCCCCGGTCGGCCGCGACGACGCCCCACCGGCGGCCGACGCCGGGGGCTGGGCCGTGATCCTGGACGAGAACGTCCTGGCCGAGGGCCGCCCGTACCTGTCGGTGGGGGTGGCCGAGGTCAGCCCCGACGGCTCGCTGCTGGCCTACGCCGTCGACCACGACGGCTCGGAGGAGCACGTGCTGCGGGTCCGGGACCTGCGCACCGGCGAGGACCTGGCCGAGGCCATCCCCGGCGTCTCCTACGGGTTCGCCTGGGCCGCCGACGGGGCCACGTTCCTCTACACCACCCTGGACCGGGCCCGGCGCCCCTGGCGGGTCCACACCCACCACCTGGGCTCCGAGCCCACCGGCGCCGAGGACACCCTCGTCCTGGAGGAGCCCGACGACCGGTTCTGGGTCGGCCTGGGGGCCAGCCGCAGCGGCGACCTGATCGTGATCGACGTGGCCTCGGCCGTCACCTCCGAGCTGCACCTGGTCGACGCCCACACCCCCGAGTCCGGGGCCCGGCTGGCCATCCCCCGCCGCCAGGGCATCGAGGTCCAGGCCGCCCACCACGGCGACTGGCTCTACCTGGTCAGCAACGACGAGGCCCTGGACTTCGCCCTGTGGCGGGCCCCGCTGGCCGCCCCCAACCGGGCCCGCTGGCAGCCGGTGATCCCGCACGCGCCCGGCACCCGCCTCCTGGGGGTCGAGGCCTTCGCCGGCCACCTGGTGGTGCACCTGCGCACCGACGGCCGCCCGGCCCTGCGGGTCGTCGACCTGGCCGCCCTGGGCGACGGCGACGACCCGCCGGCCCCGGAGGTGGTGGCCGCCGCCTGCCGCGACCTGGCCTTCCCCGACGGCGGCCACACCCTGGGGGGCGCGGCCAACGAGGAGTGGGGCACCACCCGCTACCGCTTCACGTACCAGTCGCTCACCACCCCGGCCACCGTGCTCGAGGAGGACGTGGCCACCGGCGAGCGGGTCGAGCTGAAGCGCATGCCGGTGCTGGGCGACTTCGACCCCGACCACTACCGGGCCACCCGGGTGTGGGCCACGGCACCCGACGGCACCCGGGTCCCGGTGTCGCTGGCCCGCCACCGGGACGTGCCCCAGGACGGCACCGCCCCCCTCGTCCTGTACGGCTACGGCGCCTACGAGATCAGCATGGACCCGTGGTTCTCCATCGCCCGGCTGTCGCTCCTGGACCGGGGGGTGGTCTTCGCCGTGGCCCACGTCCGGGGAGGCGGGGAGATGGGCCGGGGCTGGTACGAGGACGGCAAGCTCCTGGCCAAGCCCCACTCGTTCTCGGACCTGGTGGCCGCGGCCGACCACCTGGCCGCCGAGAGCTGGTGCGCCCCCGACCGCATCGCCACCCGGGGCGGCTCGGCCGGCGGCCTGCTGGTGGGGGCGGCCCTGAACCGGGCCCCCGAGCGGTTCCGGGCCGTGGTGGCCGAGGTGCCCTTCGTCGACGCCCTCAACACCATCCTCGACCCCGACGCCCCCCTGACGGCCACCGAGTGGGAGGAGTGGGGCAACCCCATCACCGACCCGGACGTGTTCGCCTGCATGCGCTCCTACAGCCCCACCGAGAACGTGGGGGCGGGTCCCCACCCGGCGGTGCTGGCCACCGGCGGCCTCCACGACCCCCGGGTCGGCGTGCACGAGCCGGCCATCTGGGTGCAACGCCTGCGGGAGCGGACCGAGCCCTCCCCCGATCGCCCGGTGGTGTTCCGGGTCGAGCTGGGGGCCGGCCACGGCGGGCCGTCGGGCCGCTACGACGCCTGGCGCCGCGAGGCCGAGATCCTGGCCTTCCTGCTCACCGCCCTGGACGTGGGCGCCGGCGACGGGCCTCAGCGCTCCAGCGAGGCGTAGCCCCCCCGGTAGAACACCAGGGGGTGGCCCTCGTCGGCCACGGCCAGGTCGTGGACCCGCCCCAGCACGATGTCGTGGTCGCCGCCGGGCAGCACCTCGGCCAGCTCGCAATCGATCCACGCCACCGCGTCGTGGAGGCGGGGAGCGCCCGACCACGGGGCGGCGTCGTAGCCGATGCCGGCGAACTTGTCCTCGCCCTTGCCGGCGAACACCCGGCACACGTCCTCCTGGTGGGCGCCCAGCACGTTGACGCAGAACCGGCCGGCGGCCCGGATCCGGGGCCAGCTCGACGACTGCGACCCGACGCAGAAGCCGACCAGGGGCGGGTCGAGCGACACCGAGAAGAACGACCCCACGGCCAGGCCCACCCGCTGGCCGTCGTGCTCGCTGGCGATGACGGTGATGCCGGTCGGGAAGTGGCCCAGCACCTGGCGGAAGCGGGCCGGGTCGACGGTGGGGTCGGGCATGGGGGCAGGGTAGGCGGGGCGGCGGGCGGTCAGTAGCTGCGGGGCAGGCCCAGCACGCTCTGGGCCAGGTAGTTGAGGGTCATCTCCTGGCTCACCGGCGCCACCTGCATGATCCGGGCCTCCCGCCAGTAGCGGCCCACGTGGTACTCCTCGGCGAAGCCCAGCCCGCCGTGGACCTGGACGGCCCGGTCGCAGGCCGCGAAGCCGGCATCGGCGGCCAGGTACTTGGCCGTGTTGGCCTCCTCGCCGCAGGGCTGGCCCCGGTCGTAGCGCCAGGCCGCCAGCTGGGTCATCACCCAGGCGGCCCGCAGCCGGGCGTGGGCGTCGGCCAACGGGTGGCTGAGGGCCTGGTTGGCCCCGATGGGCCGCCCGAACACCTCGCGCTCCGTCGCGTAGGCCACGGCCCGGCGCAGGGCGGCCAGGCCGGTGCCGATGGCCTCGGCCGCGATCAGGACCCGCTCGGGGTTGAGCCCGGCCAGGAGGTGGCGGAAGCCCTGGCCCTCCTCCCCCACCAGGCGCCAGCCCTCGACCGGCAGGTCGTCGTAGAACACCTCGCAGCTGCCCACCGCGTTGCGGGCCGTCTTGGGGATGGGCCGGATCTCCACGTGCGCCGGGTCGAGGTCGACCAGGAACAGGCTGAGCCCGTCCAGCCGCCCGGCCTCGGCCTCGCCGGTGCGGGCCAGCAGGAGGCACACCTCGGACTCCTCGGCCTTGGAGGTCCAGATCTTCTTGCCCGAGATGCGCCAGCCGTCGCCGTCCCGGGTGGCCCGGGTGGCGATGCGGGACGTGTCGGTGCCGGCGTCGGGCTCGGTCACCCCGAAGGCCACGTGCAGCTCGCCGGCCGCGGCCCGGGGCAGGAAGGCGTCCTTGAGCCGGTCGCTCCCGAAGCGCACCACCGGCTCCAGGCCGAACACGGTGAGGTGCAGGGCGGTGCAGCCGTTCATGGCCGCCCCCGACGCCGCCACCTCCCGCATGAGCACCGCGGCCTCGGCGATGCCGCACCCACCCCCGCCGTACTGCTCGGGGATGGCCACCCCCACCCAGCCCCCCCCGGCCATGGCCCGGTAGAACTCCCACGGGAACCGGTGCTCACGATCGCAGGCCGACCAGTACCCGTCATCGAAGGCGCCGGTCACGGCCCGCACCCCGGCGGCCAGGGCCTCGTGGTCGGGGTCGTCGCTGAAGTCCACGGCCGCCGACGCTACGCCCCCACCCCGGAGCGGCCGCGCTCACCTTGGGACCAGTGACGACGCATGTGGCGGCCCTCGGTCCAAAGTTCGGGTGGGCGGGGCCGACTCCCCGGTGGACGGCCCGAGGGGTCAGCGGCTGAGGGCGGCCCGGGCCGGACCGGCCGGCGGGGCGGCGGACCCGGCCGTCAGGGCGATGGTGGTCCCCTCGGCCCCGGCGATGACCTCGTCCAGGCCCCGGGCCGCGCCGAGCTGGCGGGCGTGGTCGACCAGGGCATCGACGGCGGTGTCGTGGCGCTCGGGGTCGTGGTGGAACAGGGCCAGGCGGCGGGCCCCGGCGGTGGCGGCCACGTGCACTGCGTAGTCCACCGTGCAGTGGCCCCAGTCGGACTTGGCCGCCAGGTCGGGGGCGGTGAACTGGGCGTCGTGGATGACCAGGTCGGCACCGTCGCACAGGGCCAGCGCCCCTTCGGCCACCGTGTCGGTGCCGTCGACGGGCTGCTGGTGGTCGCTGATGTAGGCGATGGACACCCCGTCGACCTCGACCCGGTAGCCGTTGGTGGCCCCCACGTGGGGCACGCTGCGGGCGGTGACCACGGCCCCGTCGACCTCGACGGTCTCGCCGTCGGTGAAGTCCACGAAGTCGATGTGGCCATGGAGGTCCTCGGCCCGGACCGGGAAGTAGGGCGGGCGCATGAACTCGCCGAAGGCCTCGGCCAGGCTCAGGGCCGGCTCGGGCCGGGGGGCGTAGACGGCCAGGTGGGCCCCGGGGGCCAGGACGGGCACGAAGAACGGGAGGCCCTGGACGTGGTCCCAGTGGATGTGGGTGACGAAGGCGGTGCCGGTGAAGGTGCCGTCGGTGGGCTGGGTCTGGCCGAAGAAGCGCAGCCCGGTGCCGAGGTCGAGGATGATCGGCGCGTGGCCCGGCCGCTCGATGCTCACGCAGGCCGTGTTGCCCCCGTAGCGGCGGTTGGCGTCGCACGGGCACGGCGTGGATCCCCGCACGCCCCAGAAGGTGATGTCGACCACGGATCGTCCCCTTGTCACCGCCCCCCAGGTGGCGACGCAACCTAGTTCCGCCCGGGGGTCCGGTCACCGGGCTGTGACAGGATTCTCAGATACCCCGGCAAGCAGGACCTGCGTGGGCGCGAGCGCGCCGGGCCTGCGGCGGGGCCGGCGCCCCGTCGGTAGCTTCGGCCCGATGGATCCCACCCCCGTTCCCGACGGCCTGGCCCTCGAGCGCACCCAGCTCGACGACCTCGACGTCGCCTGGCTCACCGTGCCCGGTGTCGACCCCGGGGCCCCGCTGGCCCTCTGCCTGCACGGGTTCCCGGACGCCGCCCCCACCTGGCGCTTCCTCCTACCGGCGCTGGCCCGGGCCGGGTTCCGGCCGGTGGCGCCGTGGCTGCGGGGCTACGCCCCCACCTCCGTCCCCGCCGACGGGCTCTACCAGGTGGGCGCCCTGGCCCGCGACGCCGTGCGCCTGCACGAGGCCCTGGGTGGCGGGCCCGACGCGGTGATCGTGGGCCACGACTGGGGGGCCATGGCCACCTATGCCGCGGTGGGCTGGCAGCCCGACCGGTGGCGCCGGGCCGTGGCCATGGCCGTGCCCCCGGCCGGGGCCATGTTCGGGGGGCTGACCTCCTACGACCAGCTCCGGCGCAGCTGGTACATGTTCTTCTTCCAGAGCCCGCTGGCCGAGGGGGTGGTGGCTGCCGACGACCTGGCCTTCGTCGACCGGCTGTGGGCCGACTGGTCGCCGGGCTACGACCCCTCCCCCGACCTGCCGGCGGTGAAGGCCGCCCTGGGCGGCCCCGAGAACCTGGCCGCAGCCCTGGGCTACTACCGGGCCACCCTGGGGACCGGGACGACCGACCCGTCCCTGGACGCGGCCCAGGCCGGGTGGATGGTCCCCACCCCGGTGCCCACCCTCTACCTCCACGGCCGCGACGACGGCTGCCTGGGCGCCGATCTGGTGGCCGACGCCGGGGCCCACCTCCCGGCCCCCGGCTCCCGGGCCGAGATCCTGGACGGGGTGGGCCACTTCCTCCACGTCGAGGCCCCTGACCTGGTCAACCCGCTGGTCACCGCGTTCCTGGCCGAGGGGGCGTGATGGCCGGCCCCGCCGAGGTGACCCCCGAGGACCTGGTCACCCTCCACCACATCGAGCGGCTCAAGCACGCCTACTTCCGGTGCCTCGACCAGAAGCTCTGGGACGAGATGGCCACCCTCCTGGCCCCGGACGTGGAGGCCGCCTACTCGGGCGGCACCAACTCGTTCTCGGGGCGCGACACGGTGCTCGACTTCCTCCGCCGGTCCATGGGGGCCGACACCTTCCACTCTTCCCACCACGCCCACCACCCGGAGATCGACCTGCTGGGCCCGAACGAGGCCGTCGGGGTGTGGGCCATGGAGGACACGGTGATCATGCTCGACCTCGACATCACCATCCGGGGAGCCGGCTTCTACCAGGACCGCTACGTCCGCCGTGACGGCCGCTGGCTCATCGCCGCCACCGGCTACAAGCGCCTGTGGGAGGAGCTGTCGCCCCGCTCCTCGGTCGAGGGCTTGCAGCTCACCGCCTCGTGGTGGACCACCGACGGCCGCAGCTCCCTCGCCGGGTGACCCCGGTCCGACGACCCGGCGCGACATCCGTCGAGAGGAGCGACACACCGATGTGCCCACGAGCCGGATCGGCGCCGGGTGCCACCGACGCCGACCGGCCCAGGGGCGCAACAGCTAGTCGCGGCTGCTGACGCAGGTGGGTGGGTTGGCGGCCTCGTTGACCCGTACGCAGCGCAGGCCGCGCTGTTCGATCAGGGCCCAGTCGTCGTGGTCGCTGAGGAGCAGGGTGCCGTCGTGGAGGGCGAGGTTGATCTGGCCGTCGCCGTTGATGTCGTATTGGACCGACGGTTCGATGGTGCCGTCTTCGTCCCAGTCGATGTCCACCCCCGCGCAGATGCCATCCCGCTCGTCCAGGTCGGATTCGTCCAGGGGAGCGTTGAGGCCCTGGGAGTAGCCGATCGCTGCGTCACCCTCGCCGTCGCAATCGGTGTCGATCCCCGCATCGGTGTAGCGGTAGTTCATGACGGAGGCGTAGTTCGGGAAGCGGTTGGCGAAGAGCAAGTTCCCGCCGTGCTGGAGCCCGAGGTTGTGGCCCAGCTCGTGCATCAGGAACCGGGCGTAGCGACCCGGGTCGGGATCGTTGCACCGGACCCCGAGGGTGAAGTCGTTGCCGAACACCTCGCCCAGACCACCTGCCGGCAACATGATGACGTAGTGGAAGACGCCCAGACGGGCGGGCTGGAAGTGCGCGGACTTCGCCGCTTCGAACTCGGGCCCGTTCGGGTTGTCGTCCATGACACCGTCGGGTTCGGTGATGGCGTTGCCGCCGGTGAAGCCCCCGCCCTGGCCGTAGTCAGCGATCAGGTTGATGCCCCCCGTGCCGTCCGGGTTGAGAACCGGTGCCGCCGCGAACGCCCCCGCCATGGCGGTCACCGCGGTGGCCGTCGGACGCAGCCCGGTCGGGCAGGCGGGAACGTCGAGCCAGTCGGTTTCCAGGAACAGGTCCTTGTGGGTGGCCCGAGCGCCCATGGCCCGTAGGTTCAGGCCACCGAGACCCAGCACCTCTTCCCCGTCGGGGATGCCGTCGTCGTCGGTGTCGGGGTTGGCGGAGTCGGTGCCGGCATCCGACGCGCTGGTGTAGGTGCCGTCGTCGGTTTCCAACGCGTTGGGCAGGCCGTCGCCGTCGGTGTCGGTGGTCGGGTGGCACCACAGGGTGCCCGAGCCGCCATGGCTGGTGGTGGTGATGGTGGTGGTGATGGTGGTGGTCCGGTTGCCCTTGGTGCCGGTCAGGGGGCCGCTCCAGTGCTGCTGGGCATCCCGGGCGGTGACCACGATGGTGTAGGCGGTGCTGGCGGCCAGGCCGGTGATGTCACAGGACCGCACGCTGGCCGGCACCAGCGCCACCACCGTGCCCTGGTAGGTGCTGAGGTTGATCTGATACGACGCGGCAGGGTCGCCGCCGGTGGTGGCATCCCACGCGATGCGCACCAACGGCCCACGGGTGGTCGCATCCACAGTGGTGCCCGGGTGCCAGTACGGAGCGTTCTCCGGCGGGGGTGGACCCGGGTCGCAGGCCGCGGCGGTCACCACCAACCCCAGCGCCAGCACCACCCCGGAGAGCGACCGACGGTGGCGACGACGGGGGGAACGGGACAGGTCTTCTCGCATGAGGTCTCGCTTCGAGCTCGGTGAACAGGGGCCCGCCGGCACCGACGCTCGGGGGAGCGCCAGGGATGAGTGGCGGCTGCCCGCACCGGGGGGAGTGGTGCGGGCAGCCGTCCACGGAGCCGCAGCGGGCCGACGCCGGCAGGAGCATCGAACCCGGGCTCGACCGGCACGCCCCGGCGAGATGAGCAGGAGCGGACCGGAACCAACCCGGTCCGGGTCATCCAGATCGGACGGCCCGGACCGGGATCGGATCAGTCCTCGGGGTTGGGCAGGCCTTGGGCCCGATCGTCGAACTCGGGGCGACCCATCAGTTCCGCGTAGAGCCCCGATCGATCACCCGTTGCTCGCAGGAACCTGACACCGTCACTGCGCTCAGCCGAGCTGGGCGCCCGGCCCAAGATCTCGTCGTAGGCCGCGGCGACCAGCACCCGCAGCGGTTCATCCAGCGTGGCCAGGGTCCGCACCAGCGCCCGAGGCGACGTGCCCGCCGCCAGCCGCGCCGTCCAGAACTCCAGGCCGGCCGCGTCCGGGGCCCGGTTCAGCAGCCGTTCGTACACCCGGGTCACGAACCCGGCATCGGTCCCCCCGGCCAAGGACGCGAACTCCGGGGAGGCGGCCAGGTCAGCCAACAACCGCTCGTAGCGACCGTCGGCCAGCAACCGGGCCGTCCAGAAGGCGCGGCCCCCAGCATCGGCGGGGCGGCCCAGCATCGTCTCATAGGCGTCGTCGACCACCCGGCCCACCGCTTCGGGCGTCCGCGCCATGCTCCGGGCGAAGGCCTCGGGGCTGGTGCCACCGTCCAGGCGACCGGTCCAGTGGTCATAGCCCCCCTGGTCCGGGCACCGACCCAACAGCTCCAGGTACACCAGGCGCACAACCGCCCCGGATCCCGGCTCGGTGAACGCCTCACACTCGAACTCCGGCAACACCGTGAAGGGCACCACGTCGGTGACCAACGGGGGCACCAACGTCCCCCCGAAGAACCGGGCCGACAAGCTGTGGGCGCCCACCGGCAGGTCCACCGTGGACAACACCGCTTCGCCGTCCACCACAGGAGCCACCCCGATGGTCTCGGAACCGTCCAGGAACTCCACCGTCCCCGACGTGGCCGGCGCCACCGCTGCCGCCAACGTGACCTCCGACCCCGCCCGCGCCGAGGCCTCCGGCGACACCGCCAAGGTCGCCCCGGCGACCGTCACCCGCCCCAGCAGCACCGGCTCCCCCACCGGCAGGCACGTGAACACGTAGGGCAGGCCCAGGGCATCGGTCCGGGTGCGGATGACCACCGAGTCCAACGTCACCGGCACCACCTCACCCGGCGCCCCCGCCAACGGGAACGACCCCGTCTCCCCATGGAACGACACCACCTGATCGACATCCACCGTCGCCGGGTTGGGCGTGGCCGGGATGGTCGTCCCGAACCGGCGCTCCACCGCAGTCGCCGTCCCCGACCCCCCCGGGCCAATGGCCATCTCGACGCCCTCCAGGTTTTCGACCCCCACCGGGCTCACCGTCTCGTTGGGAAGGAGCCCGGAGAAGCCGTTGGTTGAGGAGAAGCTGCGGTCGGTCAAGATCCGCACGTCGAGGTGGTCCAAGTCGACCTGTCCGACCGGTCGGGCGGAGGGGAGGTTGGCCTGGGCCACTACGTTGGCCCGGAACCCCACGTCAGGCGCCCCTCCCGGGGCGATGCACTCGTAGATCGTCCCCACCGCCGGCAACACCGTGAACGGCACCGTGCCCTGGGTCGGCAGGAACAGGTCGTCACCCGAGTACTGGACGGTGAGCTGTCGGGTCCCGATGGGCACATCCACCGGCAGGCGCACCAACAACGTCCCCACGGCGGTAGAGCGGGTCAGGGTGAGCTCGGGTTCGAAGCCCAGGATCAACATCCCCCCGGGCCGGGTGAAGTCGACAGGCCGGCCATCGAGGAGCACACGCACCAGCCCGGACGGCCGGACGTTGCCGACCGTGGGCCCCACGTTGGCGCTGATGGTGAGAGTGTTCCCCTGGCGGACCGTGTGGGGGGTGACCGGCACGCTGCCGAAGGTGACGGTGGTGGTGCGGCGAGTGGCTTCGACCATGACCGTCTCCGACGTGCTGCGGGCCAGGGCTCCCGGAGTGGGGGCGATCATCGGTGCCGCGGTGCCGTCCACGACCTCGAAGGCGACTGTGACCGGGCCCGGATCGACAGCCGGGCCACCGGGGGCCCCGAAGGCGATCCGCAGGCGCCGCGAGACCGTGGCTCCGGGCGCGACGTCCACTGAGTCACCGACCGAGCCGATGACCACGCGCGTCGCCCCGACGCTCAGGGCCACCGGCTGCCAGGCCTGCCCGTCGAAGTGCTCCAGCACCACCCGATCAGGCGTGAAGGCCCCGGTGCCCACAGGTCGCCGCAAGGTGACATCGAGGCGGGCCCCGTCGAGAGCGGCGCCCAGGCCGGTGTTGGTGATGGACAGGTCGAACTCGACCGGGGAGGCGCCGATCTGGATGCGCTCGGGGAGGTTGGCGCTGATGAGGGGAGCGGCGGCCACCAGGTACTCAGTGCGCTCCGAGGTCGACCGGGCGTACGGCGGCGTACCCCGGTACTCCGCGGCCAGGTGCCGCACGCCGGCCGGCAGGGCGCTGGTGGCCAGGGTGGCGGTGCCGTCAGGGGCCAGGGTGGCGTTGCCCAGGGTGGTGGATCCATTGGTGAAGTCCACCGACCCCGACAGGTCCACTCCCGCGCTCTCCGCCGCGCACTCCGGATCGCGGGGCTCGTCCACGCTCACCGTGGCCGTCAAGGTGACCTCGTCACCCACCCGGGACCCCTCCACCGGGGAGACGGCCAGGGCGGTGGTGGTCTCACACGGCGCATCCGGCGGCAGCGGGATGTCGCCCTGAAGGGTCATGGCCAGGGCGTGGCCGCTGCCGGCCAGCTGCTCGTTGACCGGCTCGACCAGGGTGCTGTCGCACTGCGGGGTGGCCACCACCGGGGGCACGGTGAAGTCGGGGTCCGCCATCGTGACCCGACCGTCGGGACCAGCCGGCCCGTAGGGGACGGTGGAGTCGAGGGTGAGCGACACCGGGGTGGTCCGGCACTCGCCCGGGAAGGGCAGGGGCTGGGTCTCGCCGGTGGGGATGACCTCGATGTCCAGGTCGACGGTCAGGCTGGCCTGCAGCAACAGGTTGCCGTCGGGGTCGACCGACCCGGTGACCGTGCCCGGGGTGACCTCGGAGAAGGTGGCGTCGATGAACACCGTGGCCCGCAGCGGCGTGGTGATCTCCTGTTCGAAGCTCACCGTCGGGGTGGAGAAGGTCCCGTCGCTGATCACCCCGGTCTGATCGTCGACCTCGCCGGCGAACTCAGTCGGGGCGGTCAGGGCGTACGGCTCATCCGCGTCATGGATCTGGAGGGTGCCCGTGCCCTCCACCAGGGCCAGGGTGAAGCCCTGCTCGGCCCGGGGAGCGGAGGCCCCCGGGGGCGCTGCTCCTACTGGGGGGGGGGGGCAAAAGCGACGGCGAGCATCGACGCCAGCACGGTCGTCACCATCACCACGATTCTCTTGGACAGCATGATCGGGGATCCCCCTGTTGATGGACACTTCTCCGCGTCGCACGCTCCACACCCCACAGGGCGGACGCGTGCTCTCCCGCACCATGCCCAAGCCAATCTTGCTGAACCTGCGCGATATGCACCGTGCGAGAAGAATGCAGCTACTGCCACACTCCCCCGCCGGCCCCGAACCAGGCCAGCAGCGCGGTCACCAGGCCGCCGGGCCCCCGGACGCCGGGCCCCGGGTCGCCCGGGCCGAGCGGCCGGGCCCCGGTCCGCGATCCGGCGGGACCGCCGGGCTCAGGCGTCGCGGCGGCACCAGTAGACGACGGTGACGTAGGGCAGCTCGAAGGTCTCGTCGAAATCGGCCACCAGGGCCCGCACCTCGTCGGCCAGCCGGGCCCGCTCCTCGGCCGGCTGGGCCGCGATGTAGGAGGTGGACAGCACCCGGGCCACCAGGGTCTCGGCGTCGAGGACCTGGCGGTAGGTGGTGTCGTAGCGCTGCACCGGGCCGAAGGGGGTGGCGAGGGCGTCGATGCGGGCGGCCCAGTCCTCCTCCACCGTGTAGGGCACCTGCCACTGGCCCCGCTGGTCCCAGCGGATGAGCCGGCTCAGCTCGGCCACCCACGGCTCGGCGGTGTCGCGCTCGTTCCACACCAGGCCCAGGCCGCCGCCGGGCCCGAGCACCCGGGCCGTCTCCCGCAGGGCCACCTCGGGGTCGAACCAGTGGAAGGCCTGGGCCACGGTCACCGCGTCGACCGAGGCGGCGGGCAGCGGGAGGTGCTCGGCCGTGCCGTCGAGCACCGACGCCCCGGGCACGCCCGCCTGCAGCCGGGCCCGCATCTCGGCCACCGGCTCCACCGCCACCACCTCGGCCCCGGTGGGGACCAGCAGGCGGGTGAGCTTGCCGGTGCCGGCGGCCAGGTCCAGCACCCGGGCCCCGGGGCCGATGCCCAGCTCCCGGCACAGCACCTCGACGGCATCGGCCGGGTACGACGGGCGGCCCCGCTCGTAGTCGTCGGCGCCGACCGAGAACCCGGTGGCCGCGGCCACCATCACCCTCGGGTCGGGGTCGGGCCCGTCGGCCACGGGCTCAGGCGCCGTCGCCGTCGGCCCACACCGCGTCGACGTCGTAGGGGCGGGGCCGCTGCGGGGCGTTCTCGGCCGTCCACACCATGACCTTGCGCCGGAAGTAGCAGACCTCCTCGCCCCGCTGGTTGATGCCCTTGGTCTCCACGGTGACGATGCCCCGGTCGCCCTTGGACGTGAGCTTCTTGTCGAGGACCCGGGTCTCGGCGTGGATGGTGTCGCCGTGGAAGGTGGGCTTGGAGTGCTTCAGCACCTCCACCTCCAGGTTGGCCACGGCCTGGCCCGAGACGTCGGGCACGCTCATGCCCAGCACCAGCGAGTAGACGAGGTTGCCCACCACCACGTTGCGGCCCTGGGGGGCCTGGGCCGCGTACCAGTCGTTGGTGTGCAGTGGGTGGTGGTTCATGGTGATCATGCAGAACAGGTGGTCGTCGTACTCGGTGATCGTCTTGCCCGGCCAGTGCCGGTAGACGTCGCCCACCTCGAAGTCCTCGAAGGTGCGGCCGAAGGGGCGCTCGTGGGTGGTCACCGGGGGGGTCCTCCTGTCGGGGGTGGCTGGCGGCGCCAGCGTAGGGGCGAGCCCTCGGGCACCCCCACCCGGAGCGCGGGCCGTAGCCTGGCCCCATGGCCGGACCCGTGCGCGTCGCCCTGGCCCTGGGCAGCGGGGGGGCCCGGGGCAACGCCCACATCGGGGCCGTCCAGGTGCTGGAGGAGCGGGGGGCCGAGATCGTCACCATCGCCGGCTCGTCCATGGGCGCGCTGGTCGGTGGGGTCCGGGCCGCCGGCCACCTCGACGACCTGATCGAGTGGATGACCGGGCTGCGCCAGCGCGACGTGGTGCGCATGCTGGACCCCTCGCTGTCGGCGCCGGGGGCCATCCGGGGCGAGAAGATCATGGCCCGGGTCCGGGAGCTGCTCGACGGGGCCCGCATCGAGGACCTGCCCATCCCCTACACCGCGGTGGCCACCGACCTCCTGGGCCGCCGGGAGGTGTGGTTCCAGCGGGGGCCGGCCGACACCGCCATCCGGGCCTCCATCGCCATCCCCGGGGTCATCACCCCGGTGGTGTTGAACGGGCGCCTCCTGGCCGACGGCGGGATCATGAACCCTGTGCCCCTGGCGCCCACCGCGGCGGCTGGGGCCGACCTGACCGTGGCCGTGTCGCTCCTGGGCGAGCCCCGGGAGGCGGCGCCGGCGCCCCCGGTGCAGGAGACCTCCGAGCCCCGGCCCATGGAGGAGTGGACCGAGCGCTTCCGCTCCGGGGCGGCCCACCTGCTCGACCGGGACGTGGTGCGCGCCGTCCTCCACCGCTTCGGCGGCTCCGACGGTGAGGGTGGCCAAGGGGCCGCCGGCGACGGGGACGGCCCGGCGCTGCTGGTGGCCGACGCGGCCGAGGTGGTGGCACCCGACGGGACCGCGGCCGGGCCCGTCCCTCCCGTCGCCGAGGCCCTGGTCGACGCCGTCTTCGAGGAGCTACCGGCCGGGCTGGGCCGGGCCGACGTCATGAGCCACTCCATCGACGCCATGCAGTCCCTGCTGATCCGCTACCGCATGGCCGGCTACCCGCCCGACGTGCTGGTCACCGTGCCCCGGGACGCCTGTCGCAGCCTGGACTACCACCGGGCCGCGGAGATGATCGAGCTGGGCCGCACCCTCACCATCGAGGCCCTGGACCGGGCCGAGGTGCTGCCGGCGCCGAGCTGATCCCGGCACCGGGCCGCGTCAGGGGCGACGGCCCAGGAAGCAGAGGAAGCGAGGCCTCCGGGGTGCTCGCGGATGTGAGCGGGGACGGGTCGGATCGGTACCTTTTGCGGCCATGAGCGCCACTCCCGACCTCGCCGCCGCCGCCTCGGTCCTCGACTCCGCCCAGGCCGTGGTGGACGCGGCCGTGGCCGTGCTGGCCCGCGACTCGATCGATGCCCGCCAGGTCCTGGCCTACGAGGTGGCCCACGCCTCGGCCGGCCTGGCCACCGGGCGGGCCCTGCTCGACTACGGGGCCAAGGGGGAGGTCGAGGCCACCATCACCTGCGCCTTCGTGGCCGACGCGGTGGGCGACCTGGCCGGCAAGGTCTTCGGCCGGGAGGCCGAGTGGGGCGTGGAGCCCGGGGCCCTGGACGGCACCCGGACCTTCCTGGCCGCCTTCCGCGACCCGGAGGTGCTGGCCTCGGTCACCGACGGGGGGCCCCGCCACCTGGACTCCGACTTCGAGCTGGTGCAGGACACCTTCCGGCGCTTCGCCGACAAGGAGCTGGCTCCCATCGCCGAGCACATCCACCGCACCAACGGCGACATCCCCGAGGAGATCATCACCGGCCTGGCCGAGCTGGGGGCCTTCGGCCTGTCCATCCCCACCGAGTACGGCGGCTACGGCGAGGGCGGGGAGGGCGAGTACATCGGCATGGTGGTGGCCACCGAGGAGCTGTCCCGGGGCTCCCTGGGGGCCGGCGGGTCGCTCATCACCCGGCCCGAGATCCTGGCCCGAGCCCTGCTGGCCGGCGGGACCGAGGAGCAGAAGCAGGAGTGGCTGCCCCGCCTGGCCACCGCCGAGGTCATGAACGCGGTGGCCGTCACCGAGCCCGACTACGGCTCCGACGTGGCCGGCGTGAAGGTCACCGCCACCCCCACCGAGGGGGGCTGGCTCCTCAACGGGGTCAAGACGTGGTGCACCTTCGGGGCCCGGGCCGACGTGCTGCTGCTGCTGGCCCGCACCGACCCGGACCGCAGCAAGGGCCACCGGGGCCTGTCCATGTTCATCGCCCCCAAGCCCCGCGGCGACGGCCACGGCTTCGAGATCGCCCAGGAGGCCGGCGTCGACGGCGCCCCCGGCGGCGGGAAGATGGAGGGTCGCCCCATCGACACCATCGGCTACCGGGGCATGCACTCCTACGAGGTCGCCCTGGAGGACTGGTTCGTCCCGGCCGCCAACCTGATCGGCCTGGCCGACGGCGAGGGACGGGGCTTCTACTACCAGATGGCCGGCTTCGAGAACGGCCGCATCCAGACCGCGGCCCGGGCCCTGGGGGTCATGCAGGCCGCGTATGAGGCCGCCCGCCAGTACGCCCTGGACCGCTCGGTGTTCGGTCACCCCATCGCCGAGTACCAGCTGACCCGGGCCAAGCTGGGCCGCATGGCGGTGGTCATCCAGGCCAGCCGCCAGTTCGCCTACGCCGTGGCCCGGATGATGGCCAAGGGCGAGGGCCAGATGGAGGCCACCCTCATCAAGGCGTACGTGTGCAAGGCGGCCGAGTGGGTCACCCGCGAGGCCATGCAGATCCACGGCGGCATGGGCTACGCCGAGGAGTACGACGTGAGCCGCTACTTCGTCGACGCCCGAGTCCTGTCCATCTTCGAAGGCGCCGACGAAACCCTCTGCATCAAGGTCATCGCCCGCAAACTGGTCGCCGACACCTCGACCTGACCGCCTTCGCACCAAACTGGCGCGCGTTCCGGGAGCAGGCCCCCCCGGAACGCGCGCCGGTTCGGGAACGGGATCAGTCGCGGTTGTCCTGGCAGTAGACGCCGGGGTCGCTGATGCAGATCAGGCCGTCTTCTTCGACGACGGTCCAGTCGTCGTGGTCGAGGAGAGGCGTGGTCTCATCATCGAAGGGGTTGTAGACGTTGACCGCGCCGTCGCCGTTGGCGTCGAAGGCGACGGAGCTCTCGATGGTGCCGTTGCCGTTCCAGTCGATGTCAGGGTCGCTGAGTTCGCCGCAGACGCCGACGCGTTCGTCGAGGTCGGTCTCGTCCAACGGGGGCAGGAGCCCCTGGGAGTAGTCGAGCTTGACCTCGTTGTTCCCCTGACCGTCGCAGTCGGTGTCGACGCCCGGCCCGCTGTAGAGGTAGTTCATGACCGAGTTGTAGTTGGGGAAGTGGTTGAAGTAGCTCGGGAACCGGTAGGTCCGGCCGGCGTGTCCGAGGCGGAAGTTGTGACCGATCTCGTGCATGAACATGCCGGCGAAGCCCCAGGCGTCGTGGTTGCACGAGTTGCTGACGAAGAGGTCGTCGCCGCCGCCCTCGGCATTGTTCCCGCCAGACGTTCCCACGATGGCGTAGTGGAAGATGTTCTCCCGTGCGGGAGCGAAGTGGGCGGCCTTCAAGGCCTTGAAGGCCGCCGTCTCGACGTAGCCGTTCGGGTCGCCGTCGTCGTCGGCGATGAGGTTGCCACCGTTGAAGAGGCTGCTCTGGCCGTAGTCGGCGATGACCTTGATGCCGGTGGTGCCGTCGGGGTTGGTGACCGGGGCGGCGGCGAAGGCGTCGGCCAGGAAGGCGATGGAGGTGGCGGTGGGGCGGGATCCGGCGGGGCAGGCGGTGCTGCCCAGCCAGTCGATCT
Source organism: Acidimicrobiales bacterium (assembly GCA_035630295.1). Taxonomy (NCBI): domain Bacteria; kingdom Bacillati; phylum Actinomycetota; class Acidimicrobiia; order Acidimicrobiales; species Acidimicrobiales bacterium. The sequence continues at coordinate 65,912 of DASQKY010000028.1, forward strand.
CGGTGAGGATGTCTTTGTGGGTGGCCTTGGCGCCCATGGCTCGGAGGTCGAGGCCGCTGAGGCCGAGGGCTTCGTCACCGTCGGTGATGCCGTCGTTATCGGTGTCGGGGTTGGCCGGGTCGGTGCCGACGTCGGATGCGCTGGTGTAGGTGCCGTCGTTGGTCTCCAACGCGTTGGGCACACCGTCGCTGTCGGTGTCGGTGGCGGCGTGGCACCACAGGTTCCCGGAGCCGCCGTGGCCGGTGGTGGTGATGGTGGTGGTGCGGTTGCCCTGGGTGCCGGGGAGCGGTCCGCTCCAGTGCTGCTGGGCATCGCGGGCCGTCACCACGATCGTGTAGGGGGTACTGGCAGCCAGGCCGGTGATGTAGCAATCGCGGACCGAGGCCGGAACCAGGGCGACGACGGTGCCGTTGTAGGTGCCGAGGTTGATCTGGTACCCGTTGACGGGGTCGCCGCCGGTGGTGGCCGACCACTGGATGCGGACCAGCGGCCCGTGGTGGGTCGCGGTCACCACGGTGCCGGGGTGCCAGTACGGCGCGTTCTCCGGCGGGGGTGGTGAGCCGTCGCAGGCGGCGATGGTCATCACCAGCGCAAGCGCGGTGAGGACCGAGCCGACGGCTGATCGGCGGTGGGCCGCGCGGGCGCGGCGAAGCAGGCGGATGGACATGTGGGGTTTCCTCCCTGGTTGTGGGTGAGGAGCGCTCGCGGCCAGGCCTGCCGGATGCCGTGGGCGCTCGGGGCGGGACCCTGCGCAGAGGCTTCCTTGCCGGATCTGCGCGGCCCCGGGGACCAGGGTCTGGAGCGTCATGGCAGTCTCGGAAACTTTCGCCTCAGATCGATATCGCGCAGCTTCAGCAAGTTTGGTCCCGGCAAGGTGGGGGGCGGCAGGAGACCGGACCTCAGGTTGTCGCAGAGGTCTCGTGCTGTGTTGTCCATCGACAAGGGGGATCCCCAGACATGTTGTTCAGACGTTCCTTGGCTGCACTGACGGTGGCAGTCGTCACCGCGCTCGCCGTCGCTTTTGCCCCCCCCCCCCAACCGCGGGACTAGCCCCAACTAGTGGTCCAGCCCCCCGGGCGACGGAGTCCTTCTCTTTGTCCCTGGCCGAGGGCGACCTCCTGGTCCGAGGCGCGGAAGATCCCTACGCGCTGTCCACCGACACCACCCTGACCGGCACCTCCGACACCGAGACCGGGGCCATCACCGCCGCCACCCTCGACGTCCCCACGGTGTCGTTCACCCGCGACATCACCACCCCGCTCGCGGCCCGGGTCTACATCGACGCCAACTTCACCATGGCCGCCCCCGCCGTCGGGGCCATCGACCCCGCCGGCAATGTGGTGGTCACCGCCCGGCTCACCGTTCACCTCCACGTCGAGGTCGGCCCCTCCAACGGCGGGCCAGACCGTTTCCTCTTCGCCGACTGCCAAGCCGCCCCCATCGTCTTGGCCCTGTCCTCGACCGCGCCCTACGACCCCGGCACCGGACGGGTCACCCTGGCCAACGACGACTTCACCGTCCCTCCAGTCAACCCCGCCGCCGCCGGATGCGGGTCCACCATCGGTGACCCAATCAACGAGGAGCTGGCCGGCTCGGGCCACTCCCTGCGCCTGACCCTCGACGGCGACCTCACTCTGCCACCCCTGCCCGGCGACCCCTCGATCACCACCCTGACGGTGGATCCCGCCGGTGGATCCCGCCTCGGTGACCCGGTCACCCTGACCGCCACCGTCGTCCCCGGCGAGGACGCAGAGACCACCGAAACCCCCGTCGGCTTTGTGGACTTCCTCGACGGCACCCGCCTCCTCGACAGCGTCGCCCTCGAACCCGACGGCACCGCCACCCTCACCACCTCCACCCTCAGCATCGCCACCCACACCCTTCGCGTCCGTTATCGGGGCCAGGACCCCTACCGCGCCTCCGAGGACACCCTCAGCTACACGGTGGCCGCCACCCCCCTCATCACCACCGACCTCCCCGACCACCTCACCATCGCCGCCACGCCCACCGAGTTCGACCTCACCGTCGCCAACACCCACCTCGGCACCGACATCACCAACACCCGTATCGGCATCACCATCAGGCGCACCCGAGGCTCCGGCTACCTGGCCGCCGACCGGATGATCCTGGAACACCTCGTCGGCGAGACCTGGGAACCCGTGACCCTGACCAACCTCGGCGGACTCTCGGGAGCCACCGGCACCGTCGGCCCGACCACCGGCTTCCCCCTCCCCGCCGGCGCGCAGGTCACCGACCGGCTCCGTCTAGCTTTCCCCACCGCTGGCCTTCCCCTGGCCACGAGTTCCTGCAGCGGGGCTCACGAGACCTGCCCGGGACCCATCACGGTTATCTTCCAGGTTCTCTCCGTCGATCCGGGCACCGGTGAGCAGGGCGCCACCCTGGCCCAAGCGGACAAGGGCTTCACCCTGGTCGAGGCCGAACGCCGAACGTCCACCCCCACCTTCCTCCTCGGCGGTGCGCTGCCACGCACCGTGCGCCAAGGCAGCACCGTCGAGATGCTGGTCCGCTTCGGCAGCCAGCTCAGCGGGATCGGCGCCACCGGGCCAGTGACCGTTGCCGTGGACGGTGTCCCCGTCCCGGTCCGAGCGGCCAACGTCCCTCTCGAAGATGGTTACCTGCCCTTCTTCACGATGCCCAACGGCACCGCCGGACCCCAGTTCCTGCTCCCGCCCGATGCCCGGTTGGGGACTCGGCAGGTGACGGTCTCCTACTCCGGTGACGCCTACTTCAAACCGGCTCAGATCACCACGGACATCACCGTGCTCCCGGCCCAGGGCGTGGCCTACGACTGCCAGGCCAATGTCAGCATCAGCGACCGGCTCCGCTTCGGTGCCCACATCATCGCCTCGGCTCACGTCCCCACCTTGCGACCCGCCGGGTCGACCATCGACCTCGACGCCCTCCAGGTCCGGCTGACCACCACCAGGCTCAACAGCAGCGCGGCCATGTTCTACGGAATCACCAACAACGCAGTCACCACGGCCGGCCCAGGCTTCCTGGATGCCCTCGGCTTCGGGTTCGGCCCTGGGGGCTCGGGCTCGGCCACCGCAGCACAGCGCACCGGCGGTACCCGCCAACCCACCGCTCCTTATCCTGCCCTCGAAGCAGAGGTGGACCAGGTCCTGGATTTCCAGGGCGAGACCGGAACGGTGACCCTCAACGGCCAGCCCGGCGACCGGGTTCCTGTCACCCTCGACACGCTGACCATCGATGCCCACCTCGCCGGGGCCTTCCCGATCCCCCAGGCCACCCGCTGCACTCCGGTGGGCGAGCCGCTGTCGTTGGGTGAGGTGACGCTGACTGGAGTCGACCTGGCCGTGGCCTCCGAAGCGGATCCGGTGCGGGCCGACGACGAGGTCACGTTGACCGCAACGGTGGCTCCGACCATGGCCGGGACCGTGGAGTTCCGTGACGGTGACCGCTCGGTCGGCGTCGTGCCGGTCGACGAGGCCGGTGTGGCCTCCACCGAAGTCACCTTCGATGCCGGGAGCCGGTCCATCGTGGCCCGGTTCTACGGCGGGACGGCCATGCCGACCCTCGATTCCGAGGCGGTGCCGATCTCGGTACTGCCCGCCGTGGACTGCGCACCGTTCGCCACCGACGGCAATGCCGCCGTGGTCCGCCTCGTCTACATGGAACTGCTGGGTCGTTGCCCGGATCAGGCCGGCTTCGACCACTGGAAGGCCCGCCTCGATGGCGGCACCTCACCAGAGGCCTTCGCCCGCATCATCGCCCGCACCCCCGAAGCAGTCGGCACCGTCGTCGACGACGCCTACCAGACCATGCTCGGCCGAGCCGCCGACCCGACCGGACGCACCTTCTGGATCAACCGACTCCTCACCACCGGACGCTACGACCGGCTCCTCGCCGACCTCGGAGCATCCGGCGAGTTCTGGACCAAAGCCGGATCCACCAACGAAGGCTTCGTCACCCGCGTCTATGACCGGCTCCTCAACCGGGCACCCGACCAGGCCGGACTCGCCCACTGGACCGCACGACTCGACGCCGGCGCACCCCGCGGCAATCTCATCCGCACCATCGCCACCCTCGACGAACCCCTCGGACGCCTCGTCACCCTCTCCTACGACGAGATCCTCGACCGTACCCCCACGCCGAGCGAACGCACCCGAGGGATCACCCACCTCCGCACCACCGGCGACCGCTCCGGCCTCTACGCCCAACTCATCGGGCGACCCGAGTTCACCACCCGGGCCCAGGACTTCCCCAACCCCGAAGACTGAGCCATTCCCCTGGGCCCGGTGGGAGGACACCCTCCCGCCGGGCCCCCGGACCTCGCTGGTGACCCGCACCCCGCCACTCACCGGCACCAGATCTGGTGGCACGGGCAATCCGCCCCCGAACCACCAGATGAGCCCGGCCCGACGACCCTGCCGGCGTCAGGCCACCCAGGCTCACGGACGGCTGCCCGCACCACTCCCCCCGGTGCGGGCAGCCCCCGCTTTAACGAGCCGGCGCCAGCTCGACCCCGGCACCCAACCACGCGCCGGACCAGGCCAGCTCGTCGCCGGTGACGACCTCGGGGTCCTGGCCCGGGAGGGGCGGCCGCTCCCCCTCATAGGTTGCTCAGTCGGGGTCGTTGGCGAAATCGGCGAGGCCGAGACGGTCGATGTGGTCCCAGTCGTCGTGATCGGCCAGGGGGGTCACGACGCCGTCAGAGGTGATGTCGGCGCGATAGGGGGCGGGATCGATGACCCCGTTGGCGTTGAAGTCGTAGGGCACGCCGTCACAGATCCCCACCGTCTCGTCGAGGGCGGCCTCGTCGATGATCGCCCGAGTGCCCGAGGAGTAGTCGAGCCACTCGGGTTCTCCGCTCGGGACGTACCGCCGGCACGAGTCGTCCAGGCCGCCCAGGTACAGGTAGTTCATGACCGAGACGTAGTTGGGCTTGTGGTTGATCGCCGTCTTGAAGACGCAGTTCGAGTCCACGGGCGGGTCATCGCACGGCCGGCCCGGCCCCGGCAGGCCCTCGTACGTTCCGGCGTGGCCCAGGCCGAGGTTGTGGCCGATCTCGTGCATGAGGTGCGCCGGGTAGTGGAGGGAGCTGCCCTGGCCGCACCCGCCGTTGACGTAGGAGTCATCCCCTCGGCTCTCCGCGGTGGAGGCGTAGCCGTTGCCGCTGTGGGTGACCGAGTAGTGGAAGATGCCCTTGCGCACCGGGTCGAAATGGGCCGCCTTGGTCGCCGCGAAGTGCGAGCCGTTCACGTTCTGGCCGGTGAACCGTCCGTCCAGGGTGCCGTCCGGGTCGGGGACCTGGTTACCGCCGGTGAAGAGGCCCCCCTGGCCCCAGTCCACGATGACGTTGATGCCCGGGAACCCACCGAGGCCGGTGACCGGGGAGACAGCGAAGGCGGTGACCATGGGATCGAACCGGGCCGTGTTGGGTTGGAGCGAGCAGGTGGCCCCGCTGATCCAGTCGGTCTCGATCAACAGGTCCTTGCGCGTCGGCCGGGCGCCCATGGCGACGAGGTTGAGGCCGGGTCGGCCCAGGGTCTCGTCCCCGTCGTTGATGCCGTCGTTGTCGGTGTCGGGGTTGGCGGGGTCGGTGCCCGTATCCGAGGCGCTGGTGTAGGTGCCGTCGTTGGTCTCCAACGCGTTGGGTAGGCCGTCGCCGTCGGTGTCGGTGATCGGGTGACACCACAGGGTGCCCGAGCCGCCGTGGCTGGTGGTGGTGATGGTGGTGGTCCGGTTGCCCTTGGTGCCGGTGTGCGGGCCGCTCCAGTGCTGCTGGGCGTCGCGGGCCGTCACCACGATGGTGTAAGCGGTGCTGGCGGCTAGGCCGGTGATGTCACACGCCCGGACCGACGCTGGCACGAGGGCCACCACCGTGCCCTGGTAGGTGGTGAGGTTGATCTGATACGACGCGGCGGGGTCGCCGCCGGTGGTGGCGTCCCACTCGATGCGCACCAACGGCCCTCGGGTGGTCGCATCCACGGTGGTGCCCGGGTGCCAGTACGGGGCGTTCTCCGGCGGAGGCGGCGGCCCCGGCTCACAAGCCGCAGCGGTCACCACCAGCGCCAACGCCAGCACCGCACCGGTGAGTGGCCGTCGACGACGACGGAGGTAGCGGGACAGGTCTTTGGACATGAAGGTCTCGTTTCGAACTCGATGGGTGAGCAGGGGCCCGCCGATGCCGACGCCCACGGGCGCCAAGGTGAACAGCCGCCCGCACCGGGGGGAGTGGTGCGGGCGGCCGTCCACGGAGCCACGAAGGGGCCCGACGCCGGCAGGCGCATCGAACCCGGGCTCGACCGGCACACCCCAGGCGGAAGAAAGGGGTGCGCCGGAACCATCGGCCCAGGAGCCACCCGAGCGAGCGGGCGATTCCCAAGCCGGGGGACCTGGGTCAGTCCTCGGGGTTGGGCAGGCCCTGGGCCCGGTCGTCGAACTCGGGGCGACCCATCAGCTCGGCGTAGAGCCCTGATCGATCACCCGTGGCCCGCAAGAACCTGACCCCGTCACCGCGCTCGGCGAGGCTGGGCGCCCGGCCCAGGATCTCCTCGTACGACGCGTCGACCAGCACCCGGAGCGGCTCATCCAAGGTGGCCAGGGTCCGCACCAAGGTCCGAGGCGACGAGCCCGCGGCCAACCTTGCGGTCCAGAAATCCAGACCCGCCGCGTCCGGGGCCCGGCCCAGCAGCCGCTCGTAGACCCGGGTCACGAACCCGGCATCGGTGCCCCCGGCCAAGGTGTCGAACTCCGGTGACGCCGCCAGATCGGCCAACAACCGCTCGTAGCGACCATCGGCCAACAGGCGGGCCGTCCAGAACGCCCGGCCCTCGGCATCCGCAGAGCGGCCCAGCATCGTCTCATAGGCATCATCAACCACCCGGCCCACCGCTTCAGGGGTCCGAGCGATGGCTCGAGCGAGAGCCTCGGGGCTGGTGCCCCCGTCCAGGCGACCGGTCCAATGGTCATAGCCCCCCTGATCCGGGCACCGACCCAACAGCTCCAGGTACACCAGGCGCACCACCGCCCCGGATCCCGGCTCGGTGAAGGCCTCGCACTCGAACTCCGGCAACACCGTGAAGGGCACCACGTTCGAGACCAACGGCGGCACCAACACACCCCCGTAGAACCGGGCCGACAGGCTGCGGGCGCCCACCGGGAGGTCCACCACCGACAACGATGCCGCACCATCGACCACCGGCACCACGCCGATCGTCTCGGTGCCATCGAGGAACTCGACGGTGCCCGAGGTGGCCGGCGCCACCGCCGTCGACAACGTCACCTCCGACCCCGCCCGGACCGGCCCCTCCGGAGACACCGCCAGGGTCGCCCCGGCGACCGTCACCCGGCCCAGCAGCACCGGCTCCCCCACCGGCAGGCAGGTGAACACGTAGGGCAGGCCCAGGGTCACAGACCGGGTGCGGATGACCACCGAGTCCAACGTCACCGGCACCACCTCACCCGGCGCCCCCGCCAACGGGAACGACCCCGTCTCCCCGTGGAACGACACCACCTGGTCGATGTCCGCCGTCGCCGGGTTGGGCGTCGCCGGCATCCGGGTACCGAACCGGCGCTCCACCGCGGTCGCCGTCCCCGACCCCCCTGGGCCGATGCCCACCTCCACACCCTCCAGCGGACCGACGCCCACCGGGCTCACCGCATCGTTGGGGACCAACCCCGAGAAGGCGTTGGTGGTGAGACCGCGGTCGGTCAGGAGCCGCACGTCGAGGTGGTCGAGGTCGACCAGGCCGGCGGGCCGGACCGAGGGCACGTTGGCCTGGGCCACCACGTTGGCCTGGAACCGGTAGTTGGGTGACCCGCCGGGCACCACGCAGTCGTAGGAGGCCCCGGCGGCCGGCAGCACCGTGAAGGTGATCGTGGCCTGGGCCGGGAGGAACAGCTCGTCGCCCGAGGAGAGCACCGTGAGCTGCCGGGTCCCGAGGGGCACGTCCACGGGCAGGCGCACCGCCAGCGCGCCGAGGTTCAAGGGCCGGGGGACGACCACTTCGGGCACCGACCCCGTGTCACCGTTGGAGAGGCCCCGGAAGACGTCGATGGGGCGACCGTCCAGGAGGACTCGCACGGTGCCGCTCGGTCGGATGCCACCGACGATCGGGTCGAGGGCCAGCGAGGGGAGGGTCACGGTGTTGCCCTGGCGCACGGTGTGGGGCGAGACCGGCCCCCCGGATATGGGAGGCCCGAAGGTGATGCTCGACGGACGGCGAGCCGCTTCGACCATGACCGCCTCCGACGTGCTGCGGGCCAGGGCTCCCGGGGTCGGGGCGACCACCGGTGCCGCAGCGCCGTCCACGACCTCGAAGGAGACCGTGACCGGACCCGGATCGACCGCCGGACCGCCGGGCACCCCGAAGGCCAGTCGCAGGCGCCGCGAGACCGTCGCCCCGGGCGCGACGTCCACCGGGCCACCGACCGAGCCGATGACCACGCGCGTCGCACCGACGCTCAGGGCCACCGGCTGCCAGGCCTGCCCGTCGAAGTGCTCCAGCACCACCCGGTCAGGGGTGAACGCCCCCGTGCCGGAAGCTCGCTGCAGGGTGACATCGAGGCGAGCACCGTCGAGGGCGACACCGAGGCCGGTGTTGGTGATGGCCAGGTCGAGCTCGACCGGCGGGGCGCCGATCTGGATGTGCCCGGGGAAGTCGGCACTGATCAAGGGAGCAGCAGCCACCAGGTACTCAGCGCCCTCCGAGCCCGACCGGGCATACGGCGGC
>DASQKY010000029.1 GCA_035630295.1 Acidimicrobiales bacterium
GGGACCGTGGTCGACGACGACCGCTACAGCGTCCTGGGTGGCGAGGCCGACGCCATCGCCGGCCGCATGGAGGAGCACTGGACCGCCGGCGCCGACCTGGCCGCCGCGCTGCAGGGCTGCGTCGCCGCCCTCGCCGGCCCCGACCGCCAGCTGCTGCCGAAGGAGCTGGAGGCAGCCGTGCTCGAGCGCGGGAACGGCCGTCGCGCCTTCCGCCGCCTCGAGGACGACGCCGTGGGCGAGCTGCTCGGGACTAGCGGATCAGCGAGCTGAGGATGGCGGCCACGGCCACCACGCCGGAGGCGGCCGCCAGCAGCCAGATCCGGTAGGCGGGGACCGGCTCGGGCGCCGCCACCTCGTCGTCTCCGGTGTCGAACGACGACTCGACGTCGTCGGCCAGGAGCAGCTCCTGGGCCGCCTCGAGGTCGTCCTCGGTGACCATCACCTCGACGGAACCCATCGGGTAGGGGCCGTCGACGTTGCCCCGGAACTGGGTGACGATGCCCTCGGAGCCGAGGCGGGCGGCCACCACACGGGCGTGGAAGGCACCTTCCGCCCGGAGCACCGGCACCATCCGCAGCCCCTGCACGGGCAGCAGGCTACCGATGACCGGCACCTCGCCGGCCTGCGGCGTGGTTAGGGTGCCTTCGTGGAGCGGCGGATCTTCGGGCTCGAGAACGAGTACGGGGTCACCTGCACGCTCCGGGGCCAGCGCCGCCTGAGCCCCGACGAGGTGGCCCGCTACCTGTTCCGCCGGGTCGTCTCCTGGGGCCGCAGCAGCAACGTCTTCCTCGAGAACGGCGCCCGGCTCTACCTCGACGTCGGCAGCCACCCCGAGTACGCCACGCCCGAGTGCGACTCGATCTACGACCTCGTCGTCCACGACAAGGCCGGCGAGCGCATCCTCGAGCAGCTCCTCACCTTCGCCGAGCAGCGCCTCCGGGAGGAGGGCATCCGCGGGGTCATCTACCTGTTCAAGAACAACACCGACTCGGCCGGCAACTCCTACGGCTGCCACGAGAACTACCTGACCAGCCGGCGCGACGACCTGGGCCACTACGCCGAGGTGCTCATCCCGTTCCTGGTGTCGCGGCAGATCTACGCCGGGGCCGGGAAGGTCATGCACACCTCCCGGGGGGCCCAGTACTCCATCAGCCAGCGGGCCGAGCACATCTGGGAGGGCGTCTCGTCGGCCACCACCCGCAGCCGGCCCATCATCAACACCCGCGACGAGCCCCACGCGGATGCCGAGCGCTACCGGCGCCTCCACGTCATCGTGGGCGACTCCAACATGAGCGAGTACGCCACCTTCCTGAAGGTGGGGGCGGCCAGCATCATGCTGCGGATGCTGGAGGACCCGGCCGTGGTCCTGCGGGACATGACCCTGGAGAACCCCATCCGGGCCATCCGGGAGATCAGCCACGACCTCACCTGCCGAACCCTGGTCAAGCTGGCCAACGGGCGGGAGGTGAGCGCCCTCGACATCCAGTCCGAGTACCTGAACCGGGCCCTCCGCTACGCCCAGACCAAGTCGCTCCAGCCCTTCGAGCAGAAGGCCCTGGAGATGTGGGAGCACTGCCTCAAGGGCATCGAGTCCGACCCCCTCACCCTCGACCGCGAGTGCGACTGGGTCATCAAGCACCGCCTCATCGAGGCCTACCGGGGCCGCCACGACCTCCCGCTGGCCCACCCCAAGGTGGCCCTCCTCGACCTCCAGTACCACGACATCAGCCGGGGCCGGGGCCTGTTCCACCGCATGCAGGCCCGGGGCCTGGTCGAGCGGATGTGCACCGACGAGGAGATCGACCTGGCCATCGACGAGCCGCCCCAGACCACCCGGGCCCGGCTGCGGGGCGAGTTCATCCGCAAGGCCAAGGAGAAGCGGCGGGACTACACGGTCGACTGGGTCCACCTGAAGCTGAACGACCAGGCCCAGCGGACCGTGCTGTGCAAGGACCCGTTCAAGGCCCACGACGACCGGGTCGAGCGCCTCATCTCCTCGCTGTAGCGGGGCCGGGACGGCGGCCGGGGGCGGTCTGGCACACTGCCGCGGTGCCCGCCTTCCGGACCGTCACCGTCACCGAGGTCCTGGCCGCCCGGCCCGGCCTGACCCGGGTGCGGGTGCGGGGCGAGGGTCGGGACGACGACGAGCGGGCCTACGTCCTGACCGAGCTGATCGGGCCGGTGGCGGTGGGCGACGAGGTGGTGGTCAACACCACCGCCGTCGACCTGGGCCTGGGCACCGGGGGCTGGCACGTCGTGCACTGGAACCTGAGCCGCCGCCAGTGGGCCCAGGACGGCCCCGGCCACATCCTGAAGCTCCGCTACACCAGCCTCCAGGCCGACGTGGGGGCGGCCGAGGAGCACGACCCCGACGCCCCCACCGACCTGGGGGGCACGCCCGTGGTGGCCTGCAGCCTCCACAGCCAGGTGGCGGTGGTGGCCACCGCCCTGGGCGCCCTGGCCCCCGGGGCCCGGGTGGCCTACGTCATGACCGACGGCGGCGCCCTGCCCCTGGCCCTCTCCGACCTGGTGGCCGAGCTGCGGACGGCCGGTCTGGTGGCCGGGACGGTCACCACCGGGCACGCCTTCGGCGGGGACCACGAGGCGGTGTCGGTGGCCTCGGGGCTGGCCGTGGCCCGCCACGCGCTGGGGGCCGACGTGATCGTGGCCGGCATGGGCCCCGGCGTGGTCGGCACCGGGTCGCGGCTCGGCTTCAGCGGCCTGGACCAGGCCACCCTCCTCGACGCCGGGGCGTGGCTGGGCGGGCAGCCGGTGGCCTGCGTGCGGGCCTCCGACGGCGACCAGCGCCCCCGCCACCGCGGGGTGAGCCACCACACGGCCACCGTGCTCGACGCCACCCGCTCCGGCGTGGACGTCGTGGTGCCCCCCGGCCTGGACCCGGGCCCGGTGCCCGAGCGCCACACGGTGGTCGAGGTCGAGCCCCCGGACGTGGCCGGGCTCCTGGCCGCCGCCGGCCTGCGGGTCACGACCATGGGCCGGGGCCCGGAGCGCGACCCCCTGTTCTTCGCCGCCGCCGGCGCGGCTGCCGCCCACGCCGCGTCGCTCCTCCGGCCCCGGCCGTAGCATCGCCGGCGTGTCGACCAGCAAGGCCGAACGGCTGCTGACCCTGCTCAAGGTGCTGCTCGACACCGACGTGCTGGTCACCGCGTCCCAGATCCGGCGGCGGGTGCCCGGCTACGCCGAGAGCGACGTGGCCTTCCGGCGGGCCTTCGAGCGGGACAAGGTGGAGCTGGGGACCATGCTCGGCCACCCCATCCGCTCGGCGCCGGTGCCGGGCACCGACCCGCCCGTCGAGGGCTACCGGATCCGGCCCGAGGACGCCTACCTCCGCGACCCCGGGCTCACCCCGGCCGAGCGACGGACCCTGGGCGTGGCCGCCTCGGCCGTGCGCCTGGCCGGCGTCGACCCGGCCCGGGGCACCATGAAGGTGGGAGCCACCCCGGGGGCCGGCCCCCCGGCCGACGGGGCGGGCACCGAGGTCCCCGCCGATGCCCGGGTGGTGGCCCTGTTCCAGGCCGTGGCCGAGCAGCGGGTGGCCCGCTTCCGCTACCACGACGAGGACCGCGAGGTGCAGCCCTTCCGGCTCCGCTTCACCAAGGGCCGGTGGTACCTGGCCGGCCACGACGCGGCCCGGGACGCCGAGCGCCAGTTCCGCGTCGATCGCATCGAGGGCGAGGTGGCCGTCGGCCCCCCCGGCGCCTACGCCCCGCCGGCCGAGGTCGGTGCCGACGCCCTCGACCAGCCGTGGGCCATGGGCGACGGCCCGGCCCGGCCGGTCCGGGTGCGGGTGGACGGGCCCCGGGCCGAGGCCGCCCGCCGGGGCGCGCCGGGGGCCGAGGTGCACGAGGAGGCCGCCGGGTCGGTGGTGCTGACCCTGGAGGTCCGCAACGTCGAGGCCCTGCGGGGCTTCGTGCTGGGCTTCGGGGAGGACGCCGAGGTCCTCGACCCGCCGGAGGTCCGGGCCGAGGTGGTGGCCTGGCTGGCCGCCCTGGCCGGGGACGGCGCCCCGTGAGCGACAGCGGGCCGGTCGGGGGGGCCGAGCACGAGAGCCGGGAGACGGCGGGGGAGCGGATCACCCGCGTCCTGGCCCTGGTGCTGTGGATCGCCGAGCGGGACGGGCCCACGCTGGACGAGGCGGCCGCCCACTTCGGCGTCACCGAGGCCCGCCTGCGGGCCGACCTGGAGCTGGCCAGCATGATCGGCGCCGACAGTGACGACTACACCGACATGCCCGTCGAGATGTTCCTGGAGGGCGACCGGGTCTTCGTCCACCTCCACGCCTTCGACCGCCCCCTGCGGCTCACCCCGGCCGAGGCCCTGTCGCTGGTGGTGGCCGGCTCGGCCGTGACCGGCGAGGGGACCCCCGGCGACGGCTCCGACGGGGGCTCGGCCACCCTGCGCCGGGCCCTGGAGAAGGTGGCCGGGGTGCTGGGCCTGGCCGTGGGCGACCAGGTCGACGTGGACCTCGGGGTCCGGGACCGGGAGACCTTCGCGGCCCTGCGGGCCGCGGTGGACGGGCGCCGGGCCGTCCGCATCGCCCACATCGGCACCGCCACCGACGCCCGCACCGAGCGGGTGGTCGAGCCCTGGCAGCTCTTCCGTGACCGGGGGGCCTGGTACCTGTCGGCCCACTGCCGCTCGGCGGCCGGCGAGCGGGTGTTCCGGGTGGACCGCATCGTGCGGGCCGAACCCCTGGACGAGCAAGTCGACCGGCCCGACCCGCTGCCCGCCCCGTCGGCCCTGCGCACCCCGGCCGACGCGCCCCGGCTGGTGGTGGACCTGGCGCCGGAGGCCCTCTGGGTGGTCGAGAGCTACCCGGTGGAGGCCGTGGAGCCCGGACCCGACGGCCGGTCGCGGGTGACCCTGGCCGTGGTGTCGCGGCCCTGGCTGGAACGGCTCCTGCTCCGCCTCGGGCCCCAGGCCCGGGTGGTCCGCCTCGACCCCCCGTTGGGGCCCGGCGACCCGGCGCCGGCCGCCGCGGCCCGGGTCCTGGCCCGCTACGGATCGGCGCCGCGGCAGGGCTAGCGTGCCGCGGTGACCGACGAGCCCGACCACCGCCCCCCGGAGGACGGCTCGCCGGACGCCGCTGCCACCACCGTCCCCGTGGACGGTGACGAGGCGGGCCCCGGGCTCGGTGCCACCACCACGGCCGAGGGCCGGGACGAGGACGCCGACGACGCGCCCAGCGCCACCCGCCGCCGGGTGCGCTCGGTCGTCGAGTGGGTGGCGGTGCTGGCCGGCGCGCTGGTGGTGGCCCTGGTGGTCCGGGCCTTCCTGTTCACCACGTTCTGGATCCCCACCGGGTCCATGGAGCCCACCCTGGAGGGCGCCCCCCGCAAGGACCGGGTGATCGTCAACCGCCTGAGCTACAAGTTCCACGACGTCAACCGGGGCGACATCATCGTCTTCGAGCTCCCGCCCGGCGAGCCGACCCTGTCGGTCGAGGGCCAGCAGGTCAAGGAGCTGATCAAGCGGGTGGTCGGCCTGTCGGGCGAGACCGTCACGCTGCGCCAGGGCAAGGTGTACATCGACGGCGAGCTCCTGGACGAGCCCTACCTGCCCGACGGCACCCGCACCGACCCCACCTGCGGCGAGGACGAGTTCGTGATCCCCGAGGGCTCGGTGTTCGTCATGGGCGACAACCGGGGTGGGTCGCGCGACGCCCGGTGCTGGCGGGTCCACGCCCTGGACGAGGACGCCATCGTGGGCCGGGCCTTCTTCCGCATCTGGCCGCTGGGCGAGCTGGGCGGCATCTGACCCGGCCCTCAGGGGGCGGTGGCCCGCTCCCAGGCCTCGACCAGGCGATCGACGTGGTCGGAGAACACGCCGTCGATCCCCATGTCGAACAGGCCGTCGAGGACGCGGGGGTGCTGGGCGTCCCACCCCCAGGCCAGGACGCCGAAGCGGTGGTAGAGGGCCACCAGGCCACCGGACCAGTCGGTGTGGTGCAGGTTCACGGCGTCGATGCCCCGCTCCCGAAGGCGGGCGGCGTGGCGCTCGGGCCCCCGGTCGAGGTGCTTGAGGCGGGTCGAGTCGACCAGGCGGACCTGGGGGGCGAGGTCCCGCCACGACAGCAGCAGGTCGTGGTCGTGGTGGCAGAGCCAGACCCGGGACAGCCGGGTGGGGTCCTCGGCGCCCAGGGCGTCGATCAGGGGGCCCGCCGCCGCCGGGTCCTTGACGTCGATCGACAGGGAGGCCCCCGCCCCCAGGTGGGGGGCCAGGGCGGCGGCGTCGGGGACGTGGGGGGGCAGCTCGGCCCGGGGCACGTCGCCGATGGGGCGGCGCCGCAGGACCTTCCCGACCACGCCGTCGTGGTCCAGGACGGCCACCCCGTCGGCGGTGACCCAGGCGTCGGTCTCCAGCCCCGTGGCCCCCAGCTTCAGGGCCAGCTCGAAGGCCTCCACGGTGTTCTCGGGGGCGTGGGCCCGGGCGCCCCGGTGGGCGAAGGCCAGGGGCGGGCGCAGCAGGGACGGCAGGCGCGTCGGCACCGGCCCATCCTCGCGCCCCCCGCCCCGGGCCCCGGCCCCCGCGGCGGGGGCAGGCGTTCGCCCCGGGGCCTCAACTGCCTCCCGTGGCGACCGATCAGGAGGGGGTCAAGCACGGACGGGACGGTCCCGCCCCTGGAGGAGCAGCGAGCATGGCGACGATCCGAGCGACGTGCACCGACTGCGGCGACGTGGAGATGACCAGCGACGACGTCGTCGTCCGGGTCTGCGTCGACGACGGCCGGGGTTCTTACACGTTCCGGTGCCCCCACTGCGGCATGGCCATGGCCAAGCCGGCCGAACCCCAGGTGGTGGAGCTGCTGATCGCCTCGGGTGTCCGCCTCGACCGCTGGCGGCTGCCCGCCGAGCTGGGTGAGCGCCGCCGGGGCGCCCCCATCGACCACGACGACCTGCTCGACTTCCACCGCCTCCTGACCGACGACGGCCGCCTCACCACCGAGCTCGGCCGCCTCGTCGACGGCTAGGTCGGCCGGGGCGCGAACGTGGTGACGTACTCTGCTGTCGTGATGTGGCTGTGGGTGGTGGCGCTGAGTGTCACCGCCGTGGGGCTGGTGGCGGCCGTGCGGGCCGTGGCCCGGGCCGACGCCGCCGTGGCCCACCTGCGGATCGCCTCCGGTGCCGTGGCCGCCGTGCCCGCCGCCGGGGCCGCCCTGGAGCGGGCCACCGCCGAGGCCGCCCACCACCGGGCCGTCCTCCACGCCCGGGGCACGCCCCGCCCCTGAGCGGGCCTCCCGGCCCGGGATCGGCTCCCGGCCTTCGGTAGGCTCGGGCCATGTTCAACGTCGGCGCCGGCGAGATGTTCGTCATCATGCTGCTGGCGCTGATCGTGCTCGGCCCCGAGCGGCTGCCCCGGGCCATGGGCCAGGTGGGGCGGGCCGTGGCCCAGCTGCGGCGCATGTCCAGCGGCTTCCAGGACGAGATCCGCCGGGCCATGGACCCCGACGACGCCCCCTTCCGCCCCGGGGAGGAGACCCTGCGGGGCCCCGTCCCGGGCATCGAGGACGAGGTCAAGGTGGTCAACGCGGGGGAGGAGGCCGGCGACGGCGAGCCGGCCCCCGGGGCCGAGCCCGAGCCCGAGGGTGACCGGGCCGATGCCGAGACCGCGGGGGACGAGGCCGCGACGGACGACACCGTCACCCCCCTCCGCCCCCGCCGCGACGGCGACGCCCGGGCCACCGGGTGACCGCGGAGGCCGGCGCCCGGCAGGAGACCGGGCACATGACCCTCATCGAGCACCTGGTCGAGCTGCGGACCCGGCTGGTCCGCTCGCTCCTGGCCGTGGGCCTGGGCGCGCTGGTGGCCTGGTTCCTCTACCAGCCCATCCTGGACCTGCTCCTGGACCCGCTGTCCCAGACCGCCCCGGACCCCGAACTGGGGGCCCAGCTGCTGGCCACCGACCCCCTGACCGGGTTCCGGGTCCGGATCCAGATCACCACCTACACGGCCATCGCCCTCGCCCTGCCCATGATCCTGTGGCAGGTCTGGCGCTTCGTCTCACCCGGCCTCTACGCCAACGAGAAGCGCTACGGCCTGGCCTTCATCTTCAGCGGCACGGTGCTGTTCGCGGCGGGGGCGGCCATCGCCTTCTGGACCATGCCCAAGGCGCTGGAGTTCCTCCAGACCATCGGCGGCGACGGCAACTTCACCGAGTTCTACACGCCGGACAAGTACCTCCGGCTGATCACCTACATGATGCTGGCCTTCGGCATCGGCTTCGAGTTCCCCCTGGTGGTGGTCACCCTCCAGTTCGTGGGGGCCGTGACCACGGCCACGCTGCGCCGCATCCGCCGCTACGTGGTCGTCATCGTGGCCGTGTTCGTGGCCGTGGCCACCCCCAGCGGCGACCCCATCAGCATGCTGGCCCTGACCGTGCCCATGTGCGTGCTCTACGAGGTGGCCATCCTCATCGGCCGCCTCCGGGAGCGTCGGGTGCGCAAGGCGGAGGAGGCCGCGGCCAGGGCCCGGTCGTGACCCCGGGGGAGCGGCCCTTCGCCCTCGACCCGTTCCAGATCGAGGCCCTGGCCGCGGTGGACGAGGGGGCCTCGGTCCTGGTGGCCGCCCCCACCGGGGCCGGCAAGACGGTGGTGGCCGACCACGCCGTGGACCGGGCCGTGGCCCAGGGGCTGAAGGCCTTCTACACCACGCCCATCAAGGCCCTCTCCAACCAGAAGCTGGCCGACCTGCGGCGCCGCCTCGGGGCCCACCGGGTGGGCCTGGTGACCGGGGACGCCACCGTGAACCCCGACGCCCAGGTGGTGGTCATGACCACCGAGGTGCTGCGCAACATGCTCTACGCCCGGTCGCCGGCGCTGGAGGGCCTGGGCGTGGTCGTCCTGGACGAGGTCCACTACCTGCAGGACCGCTACCGGGGCCCGGTGTGGGAGGAGGTCATCATCCACCTGCCCCGGTCGGTGGGCATCGTGGCCCTCTCGGCCACCGTGTCCAACGCCCAGGAGCTGGCCGGCTGGATCGACGCGGTGCGGGGCCGGACCGTGGCCGTGGTCGAGCACCAGCGGCCGGTCGAGCTGGTCAGCCTGTACGCGGCCCGGGACCGGAGCTCGCGTGACCTGGTGGTCCTCCCCGTGGTGGTGGACGGCGAGCCCAACCCGGTGGGGGAGCGCCTCGACGCCCCGCCGTTGACCCCCCGCCACGACCGCCGGGCGCGGGGCCGGCCCCGCTACGCCACGCCCCGCCGCCTGGAGGTGGTGGAGCACCTGGCCGAGGCCGACCTGCTGCCCGCCATCTGCTTCGTGTTCAGCCGCAAGGGCTGCGACGAGGCCGCCCGGGGGCTCCTGGAGGCCGGGGTGCGCCTCACCGCCCCGGCCGAGCGGAGCCGCATCCGGGCCATCGCCGAGCACCACCTCGACGGCCTGTCCGACGGCGACCTCGACGTCCTGGGCCACGAGCTGTGGCTGGCCGCCCTGACCGAGGGCATCGCCGCCCACCACGCCGGCATGGTCCCCCCGTTCAAGGAGGCGGTCGAGGCCTGCTTCGTCCAGGGCCTGGTCAAGGTGGTCTTCGCCACCGAGACGTTGGCCCTGGGCATCAACATGCCGGCCCGCTCGGTGGTCATCGAGAGCCTGTCCAAGTTCACCGGCGAGCACCACGAGCCCCTGACCCCCGGCCAGTACACCCAGCTCACCGGCCGGGCCGGCCGCCGGGGCATCGACGAGGTGGGCCGGGCCCTGGTGCTGTGGAGCCCGTTCACCCGCTTCCAGCAGGTGGCCGACCTGGTCATGAGCCGGCGCTTCGAGCTGCGGTCCGCCTTCCGGCCCACCTACAACATGGCGGCCAACCTGGTCCGCCGCCACGACCCGGACGAGGCCCGCCGCCTGCTGGACCGGTCCTTCGCCCAGTACCAGGCCGACCACGGCGTGGTCCGCCTGCGGGCCCGGCGCGACACC
Organism: Acidimicrobiales bacterium; assembly: GCA_035630295.1. Classification (NCBI taxonomy): domain Bacteria; kingdom Bacillati; phylum Actinomycetota; class Acidimicrobiia; order Acidimicrobiales; species Acidimicrobiales bacterium. The sequence goes on from DASQKY010000029.1 coordinate 9,932, forward strand.
CGGGCCGAGACGCTGTCCCGCCTGGACGACGAGGCGGCCTGCGAGCGGGGCGACGTGGAGGAGTACCGGCGCCAGCTGCGGGTCGACGACGATGCCCGCCGGGGCACCCAGTCGCGCCACGACGTGCTCACCGCCCTGGCCCGCCTGCGGCCCGGTGACGTGGTCCGGCTGGCCGGCAGTCGCCTGGCCGTGCTGTCCATGGGCTGGCGGGGGCCGGAGCGGGGCCGCCTGCACGTGGTCGACGAGCGGGGCCGGGCCCGCACCATCGCCAGCTCGGACGTGCACGAGGTGCTCTCGGCCATCGGCGAGATCGAGCTGCCCCGGCCCTACGCCCCCAACAACCGGGCCTTCCAGCACGAGGTGGCCCGGAGCCTGGCCCAGGTCCGGGGCGGGTCGCGGCGCAACCGGGCCGGCCGGCCCGCCCCCGCGCTCACGGCCCCGTCGCACCCGGTGGCGGAGTGCCCCGACGCCGCCCGCCACGTGCGGGCCGCGGTGCAGGCCGACCGGGTCCGCCGCGAGCTGGCCGACCTCGACCGGCGCATCGCCGGCAGCACCGGCTCGGTGGCCCGGGAGCTGGATGCCGTGCTGGAGGTGCTGCGGGGGCGGGGCATGGTCGGCGACTGGGAGCTCACGGCCCGGGGGGGCCTGCTGGTCCGCATCTTCCACGAGTGCGACCTGCTCATCGCCGACTGCCTGGCCACCGGCCTGCTCGACGACCTGGACCCCCCGGCCCTGGCCGGCGTGGCCTCGGTGTTCACCTACGAGCACCGGAGCAAGGTCCCGGCCCCCCCGCCGTGGTTCCCGGACCGGCTCAGCCGCCAACGGGTCGAGGCCATCCTCGACCGGGCCGAGGACCTGCGGGCCGCCGAGGGCGCCGCCGGCCTGCCGGCCACCCGGCTCCCGGACCCGACCTTCCTGGGCCTGGCCCACGCCTGGGCCGAGGGCCGGCCCCTCGACACCGTCCTGGACGACGACGAGATGACCGGCGGGGACTTCGTGCGCAACGTCCGCCAGCTCGTCGACCTCCTGCGCCAGGTGGGCGAAGCCGCCCCCGACCCCCGCACCGCCCGCTCGGCCCGGGCCGCGGCCGCCGCCCTGGACCGGGGGGTGGTGGCGGCGTCGATCGGCGCCTCCACCGGCGGCGACGCCGCCTCGCCCGAGCTGCCGGCGGCGGAGGCCCCGTGACCGTCGAGAAGGGCCGGGACTGGGGGACGTCGGGGCCCCTGCCCGCCGGGGCCGTCCTGGCCCGCTCCGACGCCGAGGCCCGGGCCGCCCTGGAGGAGGCCCGGCGCTCGGGCCGGCCCCTGCCCGCCCTCGGCCTCCTGGGCGGGGACCTGTGCCGCACGCTGGGGGGGCGCGGGGACGAGGCCCGCCTGCGCGACGGGGGCACCCGGGTCCAGGTCGACCTGGGGGTGGCCCTGCTGGACGGCCGGTCCCACCTGTTCGTGGCCCACCTGGTGGCCCGCCGCCGGTGGTGGCGGGGCCGGGTGGTGGCGGTGATGAACGCCCAGTTCCTGGGGCCGTGGGACGCCGCCCCCCGGGCCCACCCGGGCGACGGCCGCCTCGACGTGCTCGACGGTTCCCTGGGTCCCGGCGACCGGTGGAAGGCCCGGCCGCGCCTCCGGGCCGGGACCCACGTGCCCCACCCCGGCATCGCCCAGCACCGGGTCCCGGCCTGGACAGCCGAGCTGCCCCGGCCCACGCCGGTGTGGCTGGACGGCGCCCGGGTGGGCGAGGCCCGGTCCCTGGCCGTCCGGGTCGAGCCCGACGCCGTCACCGTCGTCGTCTGAGGGCCCGGCGGCCCCTAGGCTGCCCGACCGTGGCGCACTTGCGGTGGAGGCGGGTCCGGGCCCTGGGAGCGACGGTGGCGGTGGCCGCGGTGGCCGGGGGCTTGGGCGGCTGCACCACCGATCCGGTGCCGGTGGCGGTGGCCGGCCTCGACCGCCGGGGCACCCCCGTCGTGGGCGGGATCGACTGCACGTACTCCACCGAGGACCTCGAGCGCATCGCCGTGTCCTTCGACGACAGGATCTTCGGGGCCGAGTCCTGGGTCGTCAGCCAGCCGGACGTCGGGGGCCTCGGCCGCCCCGGGGGCTCGACCCCGTCCCGGGACCAGCCCCCGGAACCCGACCCCCGGGCCCTGGACAAGGTGCCCCTCATCGCCGTGGGCGATCCCTCGGTGCCGGGCTGGGTCACCGAGGTGGCGCTGGAGGAGCCGGTGCCGGAGCTGGGCGAGATGGACGTGCGCTTCGAGCAGGAGGTGGAGCCCACCATCGACCTGACCGTGGCGCTCGACGGGCCCGCCGACCGCTTCTCGGCCTCGATCGACGGCGACGTGGTCAGCGGGCTGACCTCGGCCGAGCTGCGGGCCCGGATCGCCGAGACCTGCGACGAGGCCCAGTCCTTCGCCGCGGGCACGTTCTGGGCCGTGGCCGGGGGCACGACCGGGGCGGTGCTGCTCCTGTGGGTGGTGGCCGGCGTGGTCGCCGCCCGGCAGTGGCGCCGCGCCGCCCCGGCCGTCGCCGGGGCCCGGGCCGGCACCGGCTGAGCCCGGGGACGCGCCGCCGGCCGTCGGGTCGCTACCGTCGCCGACCGTGGACGCGTGGACGTTGGACGAGGCCCCGGGGGAGTACCGCTGGGCGACGGTGCCCGACCCCGAGGCGGGGCCGGGCGAGGTCCGGGTCCGGGTGGTGGCCAGCGCCCTGAACCACATGGACCACTGGCTCACGCAGGGCCGGCCCCGGCCCCCGGCCTTCCCCCACGTCCCGGGGTGTGACGTGGCCGGCGTGGTCGATGGCACCGGTGACGGGGTCGAGGGCTGGGCCGACGGCGCCGAGGTGGTGGTCAACCCCACTGTCACCTCGGTGGCGGCCCTGGCCCGCTACGGCGTGGACGCCCCCGCGGCCCGGGGCATGCGCCTGGTGGGGGAGAACCGCTGGGGCGGCCACGGCACCTACGTGGTGGTGCCGGCCCGCAACCTGGTGGCCCGCCCGCCGGGCCGGTCGTGGGCCGAGTGCGCGGCCTACCCGGTGGCCTACTCCACGGCGTGGCGGATGCTGCGCCGGGCCCGGCTGCGGGCCGGGGAGACGCTGCTGGTGGTGGGCGTGGGCGGGGGCGTGTCCAACGCCCTCCTGGCCCTGGGCCGGGCCGCCGGCGCCCGGGTGGTGGCCACCTCCCGCGACCCCGTCAAGCGGGAGGCGGCCCTGGCCGCGGGGGCCGACGAGGCCCTGGACTCAGCGGCCGAGCGGTGGGACGTCGACGCCGACGTGGTGGCCGAGAGCGTGGGCGCCGCCACCTGGGACGCCTCCCTGGCCGCCCTCCGCCCCGCCGGGCGCCTGGTGGTGTGCGGCGCCACCTCGGGCGGCGTGGTGGAGCTGGCCCTGCCCCGGGTGTGGTTCAAGCAGGTCGAGATCATCGGGTCGACCATGGCCTCCTACCAGGAGTTCGCCGAGGTCACCGGGCTGGTGGCCCAGGGCCTGCCGGTGGCCGTGGACTCCGAGCGGGGCCTGGACGCCTACCCCGAGGCGCTGGCCCGCCTCCGGGCCGGCGACCAGCTCGGCAAGCTGGTCCTCCGGCACTGAGGCCACGGCCCCGCCGTCGCCGGGCCGGGGGCCTGCGCGGGCGGCACGCCACCACCTCGGTAGCCTCCGGGCATGTCGGACCTGGAGGGGACCAAGGGGCGGATCGTCGCGGAGGTGGACCGGCGGGCCGACCTGCTGCTGGACGTGTCGCACCGCATCCACGAGCGGCCGGAGCTGGCCTTCGCCGAGCACCACGCCCACGACCTGCTCACCGAGGTGCTGGAGGGCGAGGGGCTGGCCGTGGAGCGCTCGGCCTACGGGCTGGCCACCGCCTTCGCGGCCCGGGCCGGCACCGAGGGCCCGACGGTGGTGGTGTGCTGCGAGTACGACGCCCTGCCCGGCATCGGCCACGCCTGCGGCCACAACGTCATCGCCGCCGCCGGCCTGGGGGCCGGCCTGGCCGCCGCCGCGGTGGCCGACCAGGCCGGGGGGCGGGTCCTGGTCCTGGGCACGCCGGCCGAGGAGGGCGGCGGTGGCAAGCAGCTCATGATCGATGCCGGCGCCCTCGACGGCGTGGCCGCCGCCGTCATGGTCCACCCCGCGGGGGCCGACCTGCGGTGGATGGACACCCTGGCCATCCAGCGGGTGACGGTGACCTACCGGGGCCACGCGGCCCACGCCGCCGCCGCCCCCGAGAAGGGCCGCAACGCCCTGGACGCCGCGGTGCTGGGCTACGTCAACGTGGCCGCCCTGCGCCAGCACATCACCCCGGCCGAGCGGGTCCACGGCATCTTCACCGAGGCCGGCCAGGCCGCCAACGTGGTGCCCGACCGCGCCGTGGCCCAGTGGTACGTCCGGTCCCCGTCCCGGGACGGCCTGGCCGCCCTGCGGGAGCGGGTGGTGGCCTGCCTGCGGGCCGGGGCCGCGGCCGCCGGCTGCACCATGGAGGAGGACTGGTACGACCCGGCCTACGACGAGCTGGTGGGGGTGGAGAGCTTCGACGACCTCTACGCCGCCAACGCCGCCCGGCTGGGCCGCACCGTGCTGCGGCCCGGCCTCGACGGGGTGCCGGCCGTGGTGGGCTCCACCGACATGGGCAACGTCAGCCAGCACGTGCCGGCCATCCACCCCATGATCCAGGTGGCCCCGCCCGAGGTGGCCATCCACACCAGCGCCTTCGTGGGCCACGCCCGGGCCCCGGAGGGCGACCGGGCCGTGCTGGACGGGGCCAAGGCCCTGGCCCTCACCGTGGCCGACCTGTGGCTCGACCCCGCGGCCCTGCCCGCGGTGGAGGCGGAGTTCGCCGCCCGCCGTCCTCGCTAACCTGCCCCCGATGCTGACCGGTCGGGTCCTCGCCGTGCAGGCCCTCAAGCGAGCGGCCGAGGCCGGGCACATCCGCACCAGCACCCCCATCCCCAAGGCCAACTTCCAGCCCTCCAGCCTGGACCTGCGCTTCGGGCCGGTGGCCTACAAGCTGCGGGCCAGCTTCCTCTCCCACACCTCGACCGTGGCCCGGGGCCTGGAGCGCTACGCCATCGACGAGCTGGCCATGGGGGAGGGGGGCATCGTGCTGGAGCCCCGCCGGCCCTACGTCATCCCCCTGCGGGAGTCGCTGGCCCTGCCCGAGGGGCTGGACGGCTTCGTCAACCCCAAGAGCTCCGCCGGCCGGGTCGACACCCTGTGCCGGGTGCTCACCGACCGGTCGGACTCCTTCGACGAGATCCGGGCCGGCTACAACGGGCCGCTGTACGTGGAGATCGTGTCCCGGACCTTCCCGCTGCTGGTGCGGCCGGACATGACCCTGGTCCAGCTGCGCCTGTTCGACGACGTGCCCGGGGCCCTGGACGGGGCGGCCCTGGCCGCCGAGCACGAGCGCTTCGGCCTGGTCTGCAACCCGGAGACCGACCGGGCCATGGCCCCCGACCTGTCGGGCAGCAGCATCGGCCTGTCGCTGGACCTGCGGGGCGACGAGCACGGCGTGGTCGGCTACCGGGCCAAGCGCAACACCGAGGTCCTGGACTTCGGCCTGCTGGACCAGGAGTGGCGCCGCTTCTGGGAGCCGGTCTACCGGGACGTGGACGAGCCCCGCCTGGTGCTGGAGCCGGAGGAGTTCTACCTGCTGCTGTCGCAGGAGGCCATCACCATCCCGCCGGGGCTGGCGGCCGAGATGGTGCCCTACGACGTGCGCAGCGGCGAGGTCCGCACCCACTACGCCGGGTTCTTCGACCCCGGGTTCGGCTACCAGCGGGGCAAGAAGGGGTGGGGGAGCCGGGCCACCCTGGAGGTGCGGGCCCACGACGTGCCCTTCGTGGTCGAGCAGGGCCAACGGGTGTGCCGGATGGTCTACAGCCACCTGGACGAGCACCCGGACTTCGTCTACGGCAGCGAGATCTCGTCCAACTACCAGGCCCAGATCGTGACCCTCAGCAAGCACTTCACCCGCCCCACCAGCGAGCCCGATGCCCAGCAGCTCACCCTCATGCAGGGCGCCTAGGCCGGTGGCGGCCCCGCTCAGGCGGCCAGGGCGGATCGGGCCCCGGGGGCCAGCTCCAGGGTGACGACGTGGCCGCAGCGGTCGCAGGCCAGGCGGACCTCGTCGGTGCCCGGGTCCAGGACGGGGGAGGGCGGGTAGGGGTCGAGGTGGTCGGTGCAGTAGTCGCAGGTCTCCATGCCCGCGCACCCTACGGAGGGGGTGTGACAGTGGTCGTCGGAGGGGCCGCGCCACGGTTCGTGGTCCCTCGGGGCCGGGGCGGCAGCCCCTAGAGTCGCCCGCTGTGACGGTGTACGTCCCCGAGGACTTCAGCGCCGACGAGAGCGACGTCCTCCGGCGGTACTTCACCAACCTGGACGGGCCCGTCTTCGCCCTCGTGAACCTCCCCGAGGTGGTCAAGGGGGCCCTCTTCGCCCGCTACTCGCGCTCCTCCAAGAGCCTGCGGCGGCTGTTCCTGGACGAGTTCGTGGGCGAGCTGGACATCAGCGGCGACCACACCATCGACGCCACCGTGGGCCTGCGGCGGGCCGAGGAGCTCTACGACCGGGTCTTCTTCGAGTACGGGGACGACTCGGTGGCCCAGCTGGGCGGCGTGCACCTGGCCTGCGAGCAGGCCTCCAACCTGCTCACCAAGGTGCTGGAGTGGGGCCGCCTCATGTCCTACCTGGAGCAGTCCACCCGCTACATCGCCTACGACAGCCGCCTGGGGGGCCGGTTCCGGTACCGGCGCGACCCCGACATCCTGGGCTCGCCCCTGGGCACCCGGTACGTGGGCGACATGGACCGCCTGTTCGACACCTACGCCACCCTGGTGCCCCGGCTGCAGGAGTTCTTCCGGGAGCGCTTCCCCAAGGAACCGGGCGACTCGGACCTGATCTACCGCCAGGCGGTGCGGGCCAAGGCCTTCGACGCCCTGCGGGGCATCCTGCCGGCGGCGTCGCTGTCCAACGTGGGGATCTACGGCACCGGCCAGGGCTACGAGCAGCTCCTGCTGCGCATGCGCTCGCACCCGCTGCCCGAGGCCCGCCGCTACGCGGATCTGATGCTGTCCGAGCTGCGCAAGGTCATCCCCTCGTTCCTGAAGCGGGTCGACCTGGACGACCGGGGCGTGGCCTGGAGCACGTACCTGGCCAGCACCCGGACCGCCACCGAGGAGATCGCGGCCCGGCTGTTCCCGGCCGACGAGCCGGCCGACGCCGCCCCCGGCGTCACCCTCACCAGCTACGACCCCGACGCCGAGGTCCGCCTGGTCACGGCCATGCTCTACCCCTCGACCCACGTACCCGAGGCCCAGGTCGAGCGGCGGGTGCGGGACATGGGCACCGACGAGCGCCTGGCCGTCATGAAGGCCTACGTGGGCGACCGGTCCAACCGGCGCCACAAGCCGGGCCGGGCCCTGGAGCGCCTCACCTACCGCTTCGACGTGCTGGCCGACTACGGCGCCTTCCGCGACCTCCAGCGCCACCGCATGCTCACGGTGGAGTGGCAGAGCCTGAGCCCCCGCCACGGCTACACCCGGCCCGAGGCCGTCGACCTGGCCGGCCACGCCGCCGGCTTCGACGAGGCCATGGAGCGCTCCGCCGCCCTGCACGACACCCTGGTCGACCGGTTCCCGGCCCAGGCCTCCTACGCCGTGTGCCTGGCCTACAAGGTGCGCTTCGCCATGCAGTTCAACGCCCGCGAGGCCATGCACATGCTGGAGCTGCGCTCCACGCCCCAGGGCCACCCGGCGTACCGGGAGGTGGCCCAGCAGATGCACCGCCTCATCGCCGAGGAGGCCGGCCACCGGGCCGTGGCCGAGCTGATGCGCTGGGTCGACCACTCGCCCGAGCCGGCCCTGGAGCGCCTGGCCGCCGAGCGCCGGGCCGAGCTGCGCCGCCACACCCGCTGAGCCGCCGGCATGACCGATGGCACGCCCACCAGGGCCGGACCGGTGCGTTGCATCCGGTCGGGCGCGGCCTATGATCCGCCGCGACCGCCCGCCTGACGGCCGACGAAGGATCCCATGGCTGACGAAGAACCCACCGACGAGGTCGAGATCGAGGAGGAGGAAGAGGAGCTGGACGAGGAGGTCCTCGACGACGATCTCGTGGAGGACGAGGTCCTCGAGGTGCCCGTCGAGGACGTCGCCCTCGTGGAGGTGGAAGAGGACGCGGAGGAGGCGGAGGAGCCGCCCAAGCGGCCCGAGAAGGGCCGGGCCGGTGACGACGAGGAGGAGGACGAGGACGAGCCCGACCCCGACGACGTCGAGGAGGACCTCGACACCATCCTCAAGGACCGCATCGCGGCCAACGACGACGAGGACGAGGACGAGGACGACGCCCCCCCGGTGGAGGCGCCCACGCCCGACGCCGGTGGGCGGGTCCAGCCCAAGCGGCCCGGTGAGTTCACCTGCCAGTCCTGCTTCCTGGTCAAGCACCCCAGCCAGCTGGCCGACGCCGACGAGATGCTCTGCGCCGACTGCGTCTGAGCACCGGCGCCCCGCCCCCGGAGATTTCCCGGGGGCTCGGCCCCTGGGCCAGCATGGCCCGGTGACCGACCCCCGAGAGGTCTTCCCATGAGCGACCGCAAGCCCCCCGTCGACGCCGCCCTCGACGTCCTGCTCTACGCCCCCCTGGGCTTCGCCCTGGAGGCCCGGACGCTCCTGCCCAAGCTGGTCGAGCGGGGTCGCAACCAGGTCTCGATGGCCAAGGTCATGGGCCAGTTCGCGGTGCAGCAGGGCCAGGTCGAGGCCAACAAGCGCCTGGGCCCGGTCCAGGAGCAGGTCCGGGGCCAGGTGGGCACGGTCCTGGCCGACCTGGGCCTGGCCCCCCGACCGGCCCGCCCGGCGGCGTCGGGCCCCGACCCGGCGGAGGGGGCGGCGGCCACCGTGGCCTCCACCCCGGCCGAGGCCGCCTCGCCGGCCACCGCCCCGGACGCCTCGGTGGCCGAGACCGTCCCGTCCGGCGACCTGGCCATCCCCGACTACGACAGCCTGGCCGCCTCCCAGGTCGTGCCCCGCCTCCGGGCCCTGTCGGAGGCCGAGCTGGAGGACGTGCGGGCCTATGAGGCCGCCGGGCGGGGGCGCAAGACCATCCTGAACCGCATCGCCCAGCTCCAGAACGGCTGAGGGGCCGGCCCGTGCTCCGCCCCGGACCCCGCCGGTCCCGCCCGGGACGGGGCTGACCTCCGTGGAGGAGGTGCGGCCGGCCACCGCCGAGGACCTCGACGACCTGGAGCGACTGGCCGCCACGGCCCGGTCCGAGCTGGGGACGGAACGGGGCGGCCTGATGTGGCAGCTCCTCCACGGCCGGCCCGAGCCCCTGCGCGACACCCTGGCCGCCGACCTGGCCGAGGTGGCGGCCGGCACCGGGACCGTCCTGGTCGGCACCTGGGCCGGCGCGCCGGCCGGCTACGCCGCCGCCCACCGCGACGTGCTGGGCGACGGGACCACCGTGGCCGTGGTCAGCGACATCTACGTGGAGCCGGGCTTCCGGGGCGTGGGCCTGGGCCAGGCCCTCATGGACGCGCTGCTGGCCTGGGCCGAGGGCCACGGCTGCCGGGGCATCGACGCCCTGGCCCTCCCCGGGATGCGCCACAGCAAGAACTTCTTCGAGCGCTTCGGCCTCACGGCCCGGGCCATCCTGGTCCACCGCGACCTGCGCCCCCCGGTTCCCGACGACGACCCGGACCGGACCGGGGCCGCGGAGGGGCGATGACCGGCGGTGGGGGAGCGCCGCTCCCGGTCGTGGGGGTGGCGGCGGTGGTCGTCGAGGAGGAGGACCTGCTCCTGGTGCGCCGGGGCCGGCCGCCGGGGGCCGGGCGCTGGGCCCTGCCCGGGGGGCGGATCGAGCGGGGCGAGACGGCGGTGGAGGCCGCGGTGCGGGAGCTGGCCGAGGAGACCGGCCTGGAGGGCATCTGCGGGGACTTCGTGGCCTGGACCGAGGTCATCGACGACGAGCACCACGCCGTGATCCTGGTCTTCCGGGTCCACCTGTTGGCCCGGGCCGACCCCCTGGCCGGCGACGACGCCACCGACGCCCGTTGGGTGCCCCTGGGCGACGTGGTCGACCTCCACCTGGTGGCGGGCCTGGCCGAGCTGCTGCACGACCACGACCTGATCGCCACCTTCACCTGAGGATTAGCCCCGGGACGGCTGAGGGGCCCGGCACCGGCGTCGGTGCCGGGCCCCCGGCAAGGCGATCAAGTAGCTGGGCTGGGCCCGATCAACGGCCCTTCCACACGGGGGCTCGCTTCTCGGCGAAGGCGGTGAGGCCCTCACCGAAGTCCTCGGTGCTGAACATCTTCATGATGCCCTCGCCCGACATCTTCCAACCCACCTCGTCGGGCTGGTCGGTGGCCTCGATCACGATCCTCCGGCTCTCGGCCACGGCCAGCGGGGCCGCCGCGCACACCTGGGCCGCCAGCTCCTGGGCCCGCTCCAGGGCCTGGCCCTCCTCGGCCAGGTGGTTGACCAGGCCGAAGTGGTGGGCCTGCTCGGCCGGGAAGTCGAGGCGGCCGGTGAGGGCCAGCTCCATGGCGATGTTGCGGGGGATCTTGCGGGGCAGGCGGAACAGGCCGCCGGCCGCGGCCACCAGGTTGCGCTTGACCTCGGGGATGCCGAACACCGCGGTGCGCGACGCCACCACCATGTCGCAGGCCAGCACGATCTCGGTCCCCCCGGCCAGGGCCGGGCCGTCGACGGCGGCGATCACCGGCTTGGTGCGCTCCCGTTGGACGAACCCGGCGAAGCCGCCCCTGGCCGTGGACATGCCCCCGGGGTCGGTGGCCATCTGCTTGAGGTCGGCGCCGGCGCAGAAGATCCAGCCCTTGTCGGTCTGGCCGCCGGTGATGATGCCGACCCAGGCCTCCGGATCCTCCTCCAGCGCGTCGATGGCCGCCTCGATGCCCTGGGCGACGGCGGTGTTGACCGCGTTGCGGGCTTCGGGACGCTTGATGGTGATGACGGCGACATGGCCGTCGAGCTCGTACTCGACCATGGCCCGGACACTAGACCGAGCGGTCAAGAACCACCCAGAACCCCGAACCGGTGATCAGATCTCCCTGCCATCCGGGGGATCTGATCACCAGCTCGGCAGGTTCCTCAGACCTCGGTGCCGTCGGGCTCGGCGGCCTCGGGCTCGGGCTGCTCGGCCACCGGCTCGGGAGCAGCCTCCTCGGCCGGCGGGGCCGTCTCGGGTGCCGTGGAGGCCGTGGCCTCGGCATCGACGTCGGTGTCGCCCACCGGGGCGGACTCGGCCACCGGCGGGGTGTCGGCCGCGGCCGGGGCGTCGGCCGCCGGCGGGGGAGGGGGGACGGGCTTGGTGCCCT